>JAGBUD010000134.1 GCA_017630995.1 Clostridia bacterium | reverse complement strand
GTGCCCGTATAGGTATGCTGCACGATTTCTTCAGTCTTGAATCTTTCAAAAAGAAAGGGGTTTTTATATAGCTTTCCCGAAACGGTGTCTATAACCGAGCTTTTATCGCCCGCGACTCCGTTAAAGTTATAATTGTTTTTCAAATCCGCAAGATTTTCGGAAAGAAATTGCTTATCGAAGCTTATTTGTGGCATGGTTTTTTCGATAATATTGAATGAATCTACGTCCGAAAAGAGCCTATTCAGCGGTGCCATTTGATTTTCTGCAGCTTGGAGAAATGCTTGCGCCTGTGCGTTTTCCTTTTTTATGCTATCCTCAAGCGCAGATATTTTCGTTTTCGTCTTTTTGAAAATCATCACCGTCAAAAAGAGTCCTATAACGAAAACCGAAAGCGGAATAATGATTTTTAATGCAAGAGCCACGGAATCGCAAAGGCAGGGGATAAGTGAGAAAAGCGTTGCGAGAATTAAAATAACAATAGTAACCGTGCGAATTGTTTTGAGCTTGCCGAGGCTCTTGGTTAAAGCATTGACAATTCCGAGCTTTTCCCGATATTTTTTTGCGGTTTCTCTGTTTTCTTCTTCGTTTATCTTGCTTTTTTCGACGAGAGAATTGAAATAAGCAATAGCATTTTCGTTATGCTCGTGCTTTGCGCGGTCTCTGTAGTATTCAAGCGGCTCGAAAATGTTTTCTCTATAACTGTCCATAGTCACCTCCGTCGAGCATATTCTATTAAAATGATATCATAACCCCAAAATTTTGTCAATGTGCCAAGATAAAAGTTCACAATAATATTTTAAAGTATAAGAAACGGAACACCAATTTCGTTTCAGAGCC
Source organism: Clostridia bacterium (assembly GCA_017630995.1). The sequence goes on along the minus strand of JAGBUD010000134.1, from coordinate 2,048 downwards.
ATTATTTCTTCGAAAACTATTGCAAAAATTGACCAAGTATGATAAAATGTATGATGACTATGTGTTTGTATTTTTTGGAGGTATGCGTGAATAGCTATTCTATTGATGCCGGCGGAATTTTTGCCGAGCGCGTCAGATATAACGGCGACGTGGAAGACGTCAATCTTTTGCGCTGCCACGATGGATATGAAATGTTATATGTGGTTGACGGTAGTGCCAGATGTATCGTCGAGGGGCTTGAATATTTGATAAAGCCGAGGAGCTTGGTTATATTTCCGCCGCTCGCGTATCATTCAATCAGTATAGCAGAGGGGGAATCGTTTGAGCGTATTCTCGTGAGATTTTCGGATAATTCGCTTCTCGACATAGCGGACGGATTAGTTAGTGGCATTGTTGGCGAAAGAGTGGGTATTATGTATCTTGCTCCCGCGGCAATATCGGAATCTATAATTTCGGTGATGGAGAGATTTTCTGCATTGCGCACCTATCCAAGCGATGATGCGGCAAAATTTGCGCGTCTTTATGCGTCGGAGCTTGTGCTTTTGATTTCTATGGTAGCAAAGCGCAGAGAAAACGGGGACGAGAGCGACCTCGGTGTTCGAGTTATGAAGTATCTTAACGAAAATATCGAAGCTGATATATCCCTCGATATGCTTGCAAAAAAGTTCTTTGTCAGCAAATATTATCTTTGCCGCGCATTTAAGCAGCAAAACGGCATTTCGGTGCACGGATACGTCACGCGCAAGCGCATATTGCGCGCGCGTCAGCTTATAGAAGCGGGAGAAACCGCCGCGCGTGCTGCAGACAGAGTGGGATTTGGCGATTATTCTGCTTTTTACAGAGCATACGTAAAGTTTATCGGCAAATCACCCACCTATGAAAAATATAAGAGGTAAGGAGAGCGTATGGAAAGAAATATACTTGACTGCATTAACTCTCCCGAAGATTTAAAGGCTCTCGATTCTAAAAAAATCGAGCCGCTTTGCGATGAAATTCGTGATTTCTTGGTAGAAAACGTTGAAAAAAACGGCGGTCATCTTGCGTCAAACCTCGGTGTAACCGAGTTATCCGTGGCGCTCCACCGCGTTTTTGATTCGCCTAAAGACCATATAATTTTCGATGTTGGACATCAATCCTACGTTCATAAGATTTTGACGGGTAGAAAAAAGGATTTTTCCACCTTGCGAAAGCCCGGCGGACTTTCGGGATTTACAAAGATGTCCGAAAGCGAACACGACGCTTTTGGTGCGGGGCATAGCTCAACCTCCGTTTCTGCCGCGCTCGGATATGCCGAATCGGATAGGCTTAACGGCAGCGAAGCGTATACCGTTGCAGTTCTCGGTGACGGTGCATACACGGGCGGTATGGTGCACGAGGCGCTTAATAACTGTGACCCGAAATTAAGGCTTATCATAATTCTTAACGAAAACGGTATGTCTATTTCGCTCAATAAGGGTGCCTTTGCAAGATATCTTTCGGGAGTAAGAATGTCAAAGAGCTACCGCGATTGGAAGAGCGGAACAAACTCGTTCCTTGCTCATATTCCGCTTATAGGAAAGCTGATAAAGGCTATTCTTTCGTTCTTCAAGGAAAGTATCAAAAGTCTTTTCTTTTCCTCGAATTATTTTGAGGATCTCGGTCTTTATTACATAGGCCCCATAGACGGAAACGATTATAAAAAGGTCGAAAAAACTTTAAAGAAAGCAAAGACCCTCAATAAATGCGTTATTGTTCACGTCAAAACCGTAAAAGGAAAGGGATACACTCCCGCGGAGCAATCGCCCGACGGATTTCATAGCGTTGCAGGCAAGGCTTCGGGAAAAGATAGCTTCCATTCCGTGTTTGCGGACGCCCTTATATCCGAAGCCAAAAAAGACGAGAGTATCGTTGCGGTAACCGCGGCTATGGGACTCGGTACGGGACTTGATAGGTTCGAAGAGAAAATCCCCGAAAGATATTTCGACGTAGGAATAGCGGAGGAGCATGCAGTAACGTTTTCCGCGGGACTTGCGGCATCGGGTATGAATCCCTACGTTTGCATCTATTCG
>JAGBUD010000133.1 GCA_017630995.1 Clostridia bacterium | reverse complement strand
GCCTCAACGGTGCTTCCGTTGTAGGAAACGTTGGGAACACCCTTTTCCTCGCAAAGAGAGGGAGCGCCCCAAGAGTCAGCGTGCTGGCTGATAAGAACACAGTTGTCGATCTCGATGAGAGATTTTGCAGCTGCCTTTTCCTTATCGTAGTCGTACCAAGAGTCAGTGTAACGAACCTTCATGGTAGCAGATGCGCAAACGCTTCTTGCACCAAGGAAGAATGAAGTGTAACCGGAAACAACCTCTGCGTAGGGGAATGCACCAACGTAGCCGATAATAGCCTGTTCAGCGGTGATATCGCCGGCTTCGATCATTTCGTTGAGCTTCATACCTGCAGCGATACCTGCAAGGAATCTACCCTCGTAGATGGAAGCGAATGCGTTGTGATAGTTTGTGAGGTTGGTCTTTACAAGTGCCTTTGTACCGGTTGCATGGCAGAACTGTACGTCGGGGTTCTCTTCAGCAGCCTTGATCATGTTGTCCTCGTGACCGAAAGAGTCAGCAAAGATGATCTTGCAGCCCTTGTTAACAAGGCGGATAGCCGCATCGTAACAATCGTTACCTTCTTCAGGAACGTTGACTTCCATTATAACCTGCTCATCGGTAAGACCGAGGTAGGACTTAATGTTGTTTGCAGCGTTGATGAAGTTAAGATCGTAAGTAGAGTTTTCATCGTGAAGGAAGATGAAACCAATCTTAAAATCTGCGGGAACTTCGAACTTTGCGCCAAGAGATACTTCGTCAAGTACCTGTACCTGTTCTGCTTCGGAATTTTCCTCGCCGCAAGATGCAAGAGCGCATACGCAGCCGAAAACCAAACAGAGAGCAAGCATGAGTGAGAGGATCTTTTTCATTTTTTCTCCTTTTTCCCAGTTGGGTTTTAAAAAAATTATTTATGTGTTTTGCCTAAAGGCAAAGCTACATCAAAATTAAGAGCAAAATTCAATTTTGCCGTCCTCGGTCATCGAGGAAATTTTTGCAAGAGACTCAATTCTGTAACCTTGCGCGCGGAGCTGATTTCCGCCGCCCTGATATTCCTTTTCAACGGCAATTCCGATGCCCGCAACTGTGGCACCTGCCTGCTCGATAATCGAAATCAATCCGCGAAGTGCGCTTCCGTTAGCAAGGAAATCGTCTATGATAAGAACCTTGTCGGTCTCGGAAATGTACTTTTTGGATATCATTATTGTTTTTGTGGCAGCCTTTGTGTAGGAATAAACTTCGGCGGTGTAGCAGTCGTTGCCGAGATTAAGGCTCTTTGATTTTTTTGCAAAAACAACGGGAACGTTAAAATAATCCGCTGCAACGCAAGCAATTCCGATTCCCGAGGCTTCGATCGTTATTATTTTCGTGATTTCAACGCCCTCGTAAAGTCTGTGCCATTCTTCACCGCATTTCTTTATGAGCGCCACGTCTATTTGATGGTTGAGAAAGCTATCAACCTTAAGAACGTCACCCGGAAGAGCAACACCGTCTTTCAAAATTCTTTCTTCAAGTAATTTCATAAAACTCCCATCTTTATACGTCAAATGTAGTTCTTTTTGATAGTATGAGGATATTATACATTAATCGACATAATTTTTCAATAGTTTTATTAAAATTTTGTAATAATTTATGCGCGAGACGTTCATAAAGAGGTTAAACGGTTTTTGACCAGTCGATTTGAGCTATTCCGTTATCGTTGAGAAACTCATTTGCACGCTTGAAATGATTGCACCCGAAAAATCCATTGTAGGCAGAAAGCGGGCTTGGGTGAGCACATTCGAGGATAAGGTGTGAGTGGTTTGTGATGAGAGACTTCTTTGCGCGTGCATTTCCGCCCCAAAGCATAAAAACCGCAGGCTCGCTTTTTTCGTTTATGTGCGAAATTATTTTATCGGTCAGCCTTTCCCAGCCTTGTCCCTTGTGGCTTTGCGGTAATCCCTCACGAACGGTCAAAGTAGTGTTTAAAAGCAAAACGCCTTGCTTTGCCCAGCCCGTCAGCTCTCCCGTATTCGGAGTCGGAATCTGATATTCGTCGTAAAGCTCCTTGAAAATGTTTTTCAGTGACGGCGGAAATGCAACTCCGCTCTTAACGGAAAAGCAAAGACCGTGAGCTTGTCCGAATGCGTGATAGGGGTCTTGTCCCAAAATAACAACCTTGGTTTCCTTTCGCGAGGTGTATTTTAGGGCGTTATATATGTCGTTCATCGGAGGATATATTTTTTGCGTTCTGTATTCGTTTTTCAAAAACTCGCGGAGCGCAAGATAATAGTCCTTTTTGAATTCGTCAGCCAAAAGCTCGTCCCAATCGTTTTCGAAGCTTATCATTGTAGGATAACCTTTCTCAAAGTATAAAATTCGAGTAGATACAACATATTTTATCATATGATGCGAGCATTGTCAATCCAAAAGAAAAAAACGGACGTAAGAACGTAGTTCTTCGTTTCCGTTTTCATAGCTTAAAAAACAGTTTCTATAACTCTTTTGCAGACCGTTGGCGAGTAGGTCCACGAATCTATGTGCGTAACCTTTTCCGTGTCTATAAAATACTCCAGCGGTTCGTTGTAAAGAGGTGCGTCAAGCGAATCAATAATTATCAGCTTTATTTTCATTTTTTCGGGAATTATGCTCTTTATGTAAACCGCCGCCGTTTGCCCGACGAAAACGTCATCTCTGTATTCCGCAAGTCCCGCAAGATTTGGCTTCAGCTCCACGAAAATGCCGTAGCTTTCCACGCTTCGAATGATTCCGCGCACGGTTTGCCCCTCGGTAAATAGGCTTGCGTTTTGCTCCCAGCTGCCAAGCAGCTCTCTTTCGGAAACGTAAATCCTGCCGCGCTCGTCAATGCTTTTCACCACGGTGTATATCATATCGCCGATTCCGAGGCGTGCGGAGGGGTGGGAAATACGCGAAACGGATATTGCATCTATCGAAAGCAGCGATATTATGCCGCACCCTATATCAACGAATGCTCCGAAATTTTCAAGATGCGTTATCTTTGCGGGAATAATATCTCCCGCAAGCAGCGAGGTGATGTAATTTTCATAGCATTCCTTTTGAGCAAGGCGGCGGGAGAGTATTGCCGTCTTTTCTCCGTAAGCGTTTTTTGAAAATCCCATAACCTTAAAGCAAACGTTTTTTCCAACTCTCGTTAGAATTGCAATATCCTTTATTTCTTCCTTTGCACCGTACTGCGCCTCCGAACGCGGAATTATTCCTTGTATTTTTTCTCCAAGCGAGATGTGAAGATTGAAATCTTGGTCGCAAAGAACAACGGGAGCTTCAAGAATTATCTGCTTCTCTAGTGCCTTTTCAAGACCTCTTTCGCTTGATATAAGTTCGTGATTCTGTATAGACGCGGCAAGCATTCCTTCGGGCTTATATTGGTTCATTTTTGTGCACCTTCCTTGTTTTTCTGTTAGAATATATGCGACGGGAAGGCTTAATATGCTTTATTGCTCCGAACCGAGTCCGAAGCTCACTTGAATTGCACTGTTTACGTTATTCATAGTCACCTCGTCAAGATGTCCCATCTTTTCCTTTAAGCGTTGCTTATCTATGGTTCGCACCTGCTCAAGCAAAATAACGCTGTCCTTTGCAAGACCGACATCGGTGGCGTTTATATCAATATGCGTGGGTAGCTTGGCTTTTCCCATTTTAGATGTAATTGCAGCCGCAATAACCGTCGGTGAATAGCGGTTTCCTATATCGTTCTGAACTATAAGAACGGGGCGAATACCTCCTTGCTCACTTCCGACAACAGGGCTTAAATCTGCGTAATATATATCTCCACGTTTAATATTCATTTTAGTTTATTCGGAAAAACTTCCTTCTCCTTTTTGTTCTGCAGTTATATTTTGTCATAACTTTCTTATTTTAAACAGGTAAAGCGCGAACTTTTTGTTCGCTATTATATATTCTATGTAAAAAACGCATTTTGCTCCAACGAAAAAGGGACGGCTCCGCATTGTGAGCAGTCCCTCGCAATATAATTTATGCGTTGTTTTCCGCAATCTCGTCATTGGGGTGAAAAAGCATAGATATGCACCAAATTCCCGCAACCGCAACGAGAATATATATTATTCTCGCAAGAAGAGTAGCAGGTCCTCCGCTGATAAAGGCTACGACATCAAAGGAAAACAGACCGATAGCGCCCCAGTTAAGTGCACCGATTATAGCTAT
>JAGBUD010000132.1 GCA_017630995.1 Clostridia bacterium | reverse complement strand
GGTCAGCGCGGGAACGAATATCAAGCTCACCGCGGGTGACGAAAAGCGAATTTTCGTCGGCTGGAGCTTTGAGAAAAGCGTTGAATCGGGCGGCGAGATAGTAAGCACGGAGCGCGAGTTTGAGTTCCGTCTTGAGCCGTCTATCGTAAAGCTCGGTGCGCTTTACGTTTACGCAAACTATAAGGATTCAAACGTATTCTATTACGACCCGAACGGTGCCGCAGTTGACACGGGTACGGTCAATATGGAAAATAACGAATATTACACCGCAACGTTCGGCACTGACGGACTCATAAAGGTAACTCTGCTTGAAAAGTATTTCAACTTTGCTGAATGTGCCTCAACGTTTTGGGACGACGGAACGTTCACCCGCGAGGGCTACGTTCTCGCAGAATATAACACAAGGCCCGACGGAACGGGAGAAGCGTACAGTATCGGCTCAAAGTTCTTCCCCAAGGGAGAGGGCGATTTGCCCCCAATCCTCTATTGCATATGGGAAAAGGCAACCGAGGTCGACAAGTTTTTATATCAAGACCTTAAAATGCCCCTACCCGTGCAGCAAAAATACGCGCCCGATTGGAACACCGATGGCGTGGTAATAACAAAATACCTAGCGAATGAAAGCAAGGTAACGGTTCCCGAAACGATAGGCGGAAAGCCCGTTATTGCGATTGCGGCGGGCGCCTTTCTGAATAAGGGCGTAGAAACGCTCATTCTCCCCAAAACCCTGCAAAAAATCGAGGACGGCGCGATAGCCGGCTGCACCTCTCTTGAAACTATATATTTCCCCGACGGAGTGTACTACGTCAGCGACGCTATGCTCGATGAGGCAAGCTACACCTCGTTTAAAAATCTCTATCTCAATGCCTCAATTGCACCCAGATATTCGAATACCGAGTACGGTGCGTTTGCCGTCAAGCTCTGCCGCGTTCTCTCGTCGGTAAACGAGGATATGATCATCTTCGTTGCCGGCTCATCGACCTATCAAGGTCTTGGAACGGATTATTTGAACGCGCTCCTTGAGGGCAAGTATCAGGTAATAAATTACGGAACCACAAGAACGCGCCCGTGCTATCTTTATATGGAAGCGCTCTCTCACTACACAAACGAGGGTGACGTTGTGGTTTTCGCACCCGAAAACTCTGCGTATATGCTCGGTGAAAATATCATCGACCAAAGAATGACGATAGACCTTGAGGGCTCAAACAACCTCTATAGATACATAGATTTCTCGAAATACACGGGATATTTCACCGCGATTGGCGAAATGAACCGCGACGTCAGATACACGCGCGTTCCCACAAGGTACGAGGTGATATGCGAAACTACGTCGGCAGACAGAAACGGTGACTATCAGAACGAGGCGCGCGCCCAGTACGAATACAAAAGCTACACCGACGCTTACTATATCACCTTTAATAACCGCATAAAGTCTAAAGACGAGGGCTCATGGAGCGACGTTGCAAACCAAGCGGCAAACAAGGACTACACCGACCCGTCTAACCCCACTTGGACCTCTCTTGACCGCCCCGAGCTTCTCAAAATCATCAATTCCGCGATAGCCGCCGCAAAGGCGAGCGGTGCGAGCGTTTACTATTCATTTGCCCCCGTTGACGCAAATGCAGTCGTCGAGGCGGCAAGAAATCCCGAATGGCTCGCGGCATACGACGCGCTTATAGCCGAGGTATACGATTTCGACGGACTTCTCGGAAGCTCGGCGAGCTACGTATATAACCACAAATATTTCTTTAACTGCGCCTACCACGTAAACGATTACGGAAGAACCTACCGCACCTACCGTCTTTACCTCGACCTTTGCCTAGCTCTCGGAATAGAGGATATAAACGGCTTCTATTCTGTGGGGGAAAGCTTTGTCGGCTGTATTTTTGAGGACGGAGCTTCGGATAACGGCGCACCCCTTGTCGGCGTTGACTTTTTGAGTGAGGACTCCGCTGACTCCAACTAACAATGTATTTTGAATTCTAAATTTTAACGGAGGGAGATATGACAGCGTTTTACGTAATATTCGGCATACTGATTTTTGCGTGTGCCGCGCTCCATTTTGCGTCGGCTTTTGCGTCCAGACTTGGCAATCTTTTCTCATATATAAATATCGGCATGCATATTCTGCTTATCGCAATTCAGCTTCTTCTTGGGTTTGAGCTTTCGCTTCTTGCCCTCGTTATGACCTCAAGCGCGCTCCTTTATCTTTTTCTCTCGTACATACGCCTAAAATTAACACGGGGGAGGGGTAAGAGATGACGTTTAACTCTTGGGAATTCTTGATTTTCTATCCCGTAGTGCTTCTCCTCTATTACGTTTTGCCGCGATTTATGCGTTGGCCTATGCTCCTTGTCGCAAGCTACTTTTTCTATATGTGCTACAGCCCGAGTCTCGTTTTCCTCATTCTCGGAACAACGCTTATCTCTTGGCTTTCGGCAAAAATCATAGACGCAACAGAGCGCGCTAGCCTGCGCCGCGCGGCACTTGTTATAACGCTGATTTCCTCTCTCGGAGTTCTCTTTTTCTATAAGTATTTCGATTTCCTGTCGGCAAGCTTCTTTGCCGTTTTGGGCGGTGAGCCGTGGCTTCTTCACCTCGCTCTTCCCGTCGGAATTTCATTCTATACGTTCCAAACCCTCTCCTACGTCATCGACGTGTATCGGGGAGAGGTGAAAACCGAGAAAAACTTTTTCTTCTATGCGCTCTTCGTTTCCTTTTTCCCGCAGCTTGTAGCCGGCCCCATCGAGCGCCCCGCAAATCTCATTCCCCAGTTAAAGCGTGAGAATAAGTGGTCGCGCGAAAACGCGGTAGCGGGCGCAAAGTTTATGCTCCTCGGATTTTTCAAAAAGGTCTGCGTTGCCGACCTCGTCTCCTCGTCTGTTGATGCGGTGTATAATAACCCCGATGGTGCAACCTCGCTTGCGGTCGTCGGTGCAACGGTGCTGTTCGCGCTTCAGATTTATTGCGATTTTTCGGGATATACCGACATAGCCATCGGTTGCGCGCGTATAATGGGCATTCGCCTTATGAAAAACTTTGACCACCCCTACAGAGCAACCACAATCAAGGAGTTTTGGTCGAGATGGCATATCTCCCTTTCCTCTTGGTTTAAGGATTATCTCTATTTTCCGCTCGGCGGAAGCAGGTGCGCAAAATGGCGCCACCTCTTAAACCTAATGATAGTATTTTTGGTGTCGGGACTTTGGCACGGTGCCGCTTGGACCTTCGTTCTTTGGGGCGCGTTGCACGGCTTTTATCAGATAGTCGGAAACCTCACCGCCTCTCCCCGAGCCGCGCTTCTTAAAAGGCTCGGAATTAAAAGCGACGCCCGCCCCATCATATATTTAAGACGCACGGTGACCTTTGTCCTCGTCTCATTCGGTTGGCTTATATTCAGAGCAAACAGTATCTCCGACGCATTTTCTCTTATCGGCTCGCTTTTCTCCTTTGGAGGTGTGTCCGAGGCGTTTTCGCAGTTAAACCTCGACCCCGTGTCGCTTATTTTGATTATCGTTTCATTCCTCGTGCTTCTTCTTATGGATAATCTTATAACGTATGAGGGAGATGGTGACGGCTCCGCGGCAGTTGTGCGGGGCGGCTCGTTTATCTATTTCGTTTGGATTATATTTATCGTATGGGCGCTCCTGCTCTCGAAAAATATGATAAGCTCGTTTATCTATTTTCAGTTTTAAGGGGGTGCAGGTATGAAAAAAATTAAAATAGCTATAGCGGCTTTTCTCTCTGTTATCGCAATCATATCTCCCTTTGTGTCGGTTTTGTCGCTCGCGCTTTTTCTGCCCTCGCAGTTTGACGAAAGCTTCGTCGGTGCGCTTGACGAAAAGGTGGAGCTTCTCGCCGCCACGGAGGAGGAAAAGATTGTCATTATCGGCGGCTCGTCCGTCGCATTCGGCTATGACTCGTCTATTATCGAAAAGTATGCCGAAATGCCCGTCATCAATTTCGGCCTCTATGCCGCCCTTGGAACAAAGCTTATGCTCGACCTCTCCCGCCCTCATATCAAAGCGGGTGACGTCGTTATCATAGCTCCCGAGCTTGACGCGCAAACTCTGTCCCTATACTTTAACAGTGACGCAACTCTGCGCGCGCTTGACGGCTCACCCTCGCTTTATCGCTACGTCGATTCGGAGCATTATTTTTCTCTGCTCGGTGCGAGCTGGGGATTCCTTTCTGATAAGATTCGATATATGATGGGCGCATCTCCCGAATATTCGGGTGTCTATAATTCAAAAAGCTTCGGTGAGCGCGGAGATATAACCTATCCCCGTCCCGAAAACACGATGTCCCTCTATTACGACCCCAATACCGAAATAACTCTCACAAGCGATATCCTCTCTTCCGATTTTGTCGAGTACCTAAACGGCTATATCGAAGAGCTTCGCAAGGTTGGTGCTGACGTCTATTTCGAATTTTGCCCGATGAACAGCCTTGCCGTGCGCTCCTCGGAGGAGGAAATCTCCGCCTTCGCGGAATACCTAAAGGAAAATATAAACTGCACCTTTATCGGCTCTATTCGGGATTATATCTATGACCCCGCGTATTTCTATGACACGAATTTCCACCTCAATAGCGCGGGCGCGGTAATGCACACGGTAAACGTCACGCGCGACCTGCTCCTTGAGCTTTCAATTCCCAAGGCGGTGGTAGACACCGTGCCCGCGCCGCCCCCGCTTCCGGAAGCTGACGTCAGATTTTTTGATGATGACGAGAACGCAAGGTATTTCACCTATGAAAAGCTCACTGACGGCTCGTATATGATAACGGGAATTCTTCCCGAATATAAGAATATGACCGAGCTGACGCTCCCGCTCGGCTACGATACCTACAAGGTGAGCGCAATCGGAAAATCCGCATTTTCTGGCTCAAGCCTTAAAAAGCTTGTAATACCCGAAAACACCAATATTAATTTCATAGCAAACGGCGCGTTTCTCGGTGCGTCAAGCCTATCGGAGATGTGGATATACTATCCGCACGAGGAAAAGATAATGCCTCCCGTGGACTTTGTCGGAACGGCGAGCGACTTTGTGGTATACGTGCCCGAGGGCTCAACCTATAGCCTTGGATATTATTGGTCGGAGCGCGGACTCAAATTTGAATTTATAAAATAAGGAAAGGCATAATAATGAAAAAAACACTGACCGTACTCTTAATTATAGTAACGCTTCTCTCGCTTTTCTCTTGCGGTAACGACGAGTATAACTTCAGCGTAAAGAGCGGAGAAAAGGCATATCACGAGCTTGGACTTTACTATAAGCTGCCCAAGGATTTTGAACAGAGAAACGCATATCAGGAAATTGAAATGTATTACAGCAACGGAGAGGCGTGCTTCTTCTTCAATGCCTTTTCCGCAACGGGAATCGAGGAAACCCTCGGTCTTGACCCGGATATCTCGGTTGAGGACTACACCAAAAAGTTCATAATCTTCAACGGTCTTGATATGGATTACGACTACGACCCCGAAACCGACAGAGCAAGATTCGAATACGATTACGAGTATTCAAACGAGGATATAGAAGCAGAAAAGTATATGTACCTCATAATGCGCGGAACGGCGCACCTCTATATCATAACCGCCTCCTGCAAGCTCGAGTATTATTCGGAATATGCCGAAATGTTCGATGAGCTTCTCACTATAGTCTACGCAGACTGACAGTAGGGCAAAAAAACAAAAAAGGACATAAAACGCGGCAAATTAGGCTATTGCAAAGAAAGCTCTGTCACATTATAATTATCTTGATAAATTATTACAGTATAATTATTGTGCCGAGATATCGCGGCAGTAGCCTTAATTTTTTCTAAAGCAAAGGAGCTTTCAAATGAAAAATCTGCTTAACCTAAATTTCAGTCCCAAAGAGGCGGGAAGCGCCGCGCGCGGTGCGGATTTTCTCTCCCTCACCGTCAAAAAGGGAGATAAGGAAACGAGTGCCTCGTTCTCTGCAGAGCTTGATTTTCCTCTCTCTGATGAGATTTTCTTCGATTATTCTATCCTCGGTCTTTACAGAGGACTTGCATACAGAACGCCGCTTATCTACCTCACAAGCGACGAGGGCGAGGTAACCCCCCTCATAGCATACGATGACCTCAATACAGACGGCGGAAGATATAAGGTTTCGGCTAAAGTTCCAAAGGGTGAGTATACCCATATAAATATTGATATCGCAGTTGACAGAGCAAAGGTCTGCGAGCTTAAAATTTTCAAGCTTTACACCGCGTGTGCGTGCGAAATGCCCGCCGCACTCTCACACTTCGAGCGCTCTCCTCTTTCTAGCGTGTACCCGATAGATATATCAAATCTTTTTGACGCGAGATATGATTTTGATAAGAACGAAATCAAAATCGGCGGCGGCAAAGCCTTTGAAAAAACCTCGATAACGCCGCACGGGATACCCTTTAGCGTCAAAATCGAGGGTGTGAACGCTGCTTCCTTTCCCGCACCGCCCAAGGAAAATGACGAGATAATCGAAAACTTCGGAGTCCGCGCAAAGCGCGGTGTTTGCCGCCCCGTCACAAGAAACAGTGCGCTCTCCGTCAAAATTGACAAGTGCGCGAGCGAAATATATTTCATTCTCGGAATGGACGGCGAAAGATACCAAAGATATACCTTTGCCACCAAGGGCAATATCCTCGGCACCTACGGACGCGAGGTAACCAAGCCCCTATTTGTCGATGACGTCGAGGGCTTTTACGTCGAGATAATCTATAGTAGCGGAAAAAAGGATATCTCGTTTCCCAAAAATATCACCGAAAACCGTTTCTCCGTCAGCGGTGACGTGTCCGTTTATGCGGTTGGCACCGATTATGAGGAGATTTCCTCGGTAGTTTTCCATAATAAGAAGCTCACCACCGAGTTTTCGCTCTTGGCAGTCAGCGTAAACGAAGCGCCTGTCGGATATTTTCCCGACCTCGAAATTCCAAAGCAAGCTCACTATCCGGAGCGCATAGCCTCAAAGGATTCTTACGTTAAGTGCGAGGGGGATAGGCTCACAATCAAAAACGGCGCGATTTCTCTCGGAGCGGACGTGAGCGAGCATCTCGCTCTCTCTTACCTTGAATCAGACTATGCAAAAAGCTTAAAATGCTGCACGGGGTCGCTCATTCGCCTCGTCTGTGAATCGGGCGAGGAGCTTTCATTCCCCCGCGTCACCTCGGTTTCTTTAGATGAAAGCACCGCTGCGGTTAACCTTGTCGGTGAGGGGCTTGAGTTCACCGTTAAATTCGATATAAGCGAAAATGATAGAGTCCTCCTCTCCCTTTCTGTAAAAAATTGCGGCAGCGAGGAAAAGAGAGTCGGAATTATATTCCCCGCAATAGATACCGTTGAGGGTGAGTCCTCCGATGACCTCTATTATTTCGTTCCCAAATATCAAAATATCAATTCAAATGAAACGATAGTTGTGCACGAGGAATCCTCCCCCTCATTCCCGATGCAGTTCCTCTCGGTATATAGCAAATCCGAGGGCGCAGGACTCGGACTTCTCACAAGAGAAAGAGAAACAAAGGTCAGAATTTATCACCTCGAAAAGAGAGAGAACAAAGCTTCTCTAGGCGTCGAATATCCCGCAATGTATACGAAAATTGCGGCGGGCGGTGAGTTTTTTGCTACGGACGCGGTGCTCGAAGCGGCAGACGGAGATTGGCATAAAACCTTTGATTCCTACCGCGAGTGGCTCGCAAGCTGGTACGTTCCCTATAAGTGCCAGAATAAGCAGTGGTACCGCGAGTGCTTCTGGCTCCTTGCCGAGATAACCGATTTCTTCGAAACCTACGAAATGGTTAAATTCCCGATTTGGCACGAGCTTGGAAAGCCTAAATTCAATTTTCTAAATATCCTTGAGGAGCAAAAGAAAATATCGGGAGCCTACCCCGATATACTCCATATGTGGCATTGG
>JAGBUD010000131.1 GCA_017630995.1 Clostridia bacterium | reverse complement strand
GTATGCTTCAATGGGGGAGCCCATTTGAATTCCTTTGCAGAATTTTATGAGCTTATCTGCCGAGTGCAGATTTATAGTTTGAACGATGTCGGTTCTCTTTTCGTCGTATTTGGGGTCAACGTCGTCATATCCCGCAAGCTCAAGGAGTCTTGCCGCGAATGCCATTGATTTGAGCGTTGCAGCAACTGTGGTGGGAGCCATAAAGAGTCCCTTGTAGAATGAGGCGAGCTGATTGAAGTTTGCGCCGAGGTCCTTTCCGACGCAAGGAGCGGAAAATCTTTCGGAAATATCGAGAATGCACTCTTTGGTGCCAACGCAGTATCCGCCGCTTACGGCAAATCCCGCGCCCAAGTTTTTCATCATAGAGCCAACGAAAACGTCTGCTCCAACCTCTGTCGGCTCTCTGTCCTCGGTGAATTCGCCATAGCAGTTATCGACCATAACTATCGTTTCGGGGCAGCTTTCCTTTATCGCCTTTATAGCGCGCTCAAGCTTGTCTATAGTAAGGCTTTTTCTTGCGCTGTAGCCGCGGCTTCTTTGAATTGCGGCGACACGGATATCGCCCACAGAAACTCTTTCCTTTATTTTTTCAATATCAAAGTCATCTCCGATAAGGTCGATTTCCTCGTACTTAATTCCGTTTTTTATAAGGGAATTGCGGCTATCTCCAACGGTTCCTATAACACTTTTCAGAGTGTCGTACGGCTCGCCCGAAACGTAAAGGAGGGTGTCTCCGTGCTTGAGAAGTCCGCCGAGGGTTATTGCGAGTGCATGAGTTCCCGACATTATCTGTGGGCGCACGAGCGCGTCCTCCGCGCCGAAGATTTTTGCATATATTTCCTCAAGCTTATCTCTGCCCGAATCCGAGTATCCGTATCCCGTTATTTCGATGAAATCTGCGGTTGAGGCTCTGCATTCCTGAAACGCGGAAAGAACCTTTGCCGAGCAAAAAAGTGCGTTTTCGTCAATTTTTTTGAAAACCTCAAAGCAATCCTGTTCTGCTTTTTCTGCAAGCTTTGCGGTAAAGTCGCTGATTTTATATCCGTAGTACATAAGTTCTCCTTAAAGGTTTGAAAGTAGGGTCGGGATTTCGGAAAGCGAGAAAATCTCAAAATCGGGCTTTACGTCCGTTTCGTTTTTTCTGTGCTTTGGATTGAAAAGGCAGGTTTTTATTCCTGCGTTTATGCCGCCTTTTATATCTGATGAAATGCTGTCACCGATAATTATGGCGTTTTCCTTTGAAAAATTCGGAATCGATGCAAAGCATTTGTCGAAATATTCCTTACTCGGCTTATCGTATCCGACTGTTTGGGAAATGAAAATTGCGTCGAAATATTTTTCTATTCCCGATGAGGCAATTCTTCGAACTTGAACTGCGGCGGTGCCGTTTGAGGCAAGGAAGAGTCTGTATTTTCCTTTGAGATTATTGAGAAGCTCCTCTGCGCCGTCTATAAAATAATGACTGCAGCCGAGCTTATATTCGTAGGTTTGGCGAGCCTTGCGAGCATCGACGTCAGCGCCTATTTCCTCAAAGAAAATTTTGAATCTGTCGGTCAGTATTTCCTCTCTTGTTGCAATGCCAAGCTCAAGCCTTTTCCATTGCGCGAGATTTATTTCGCTGTATCTTGCGGTGAGAATTTGATTTGGGGTTATTCCCATTTCTCGAAGCGTGTCCTCCAGGGCTATTGCCTCTGCTTTGTGAAAATCGAAAATTGTATCGTCGAGGTCGAGAAAAACAGAGTCTATCATATAAAATTTTCTCCGTAAAGTATTTTTTACATTATAATTTCATAAAGTGAAAGCAGTTCTTCTTCTATTTCGGCTTTTCTTGAATCTATTTCAGCCGCGCGGACGTAGTTGCTTGCCGCACTTGTGAAAAGCTCCTCCTCAAGCTGCACAAGCTCTTTTTCGAGGGCGGCAACCTTTTCCTTTGCCTTTTCGAGCTTTCTTTCGTTTGCGCGGCGCTCTGCGTTTTCGCGCTTCTTTTTTTCGTAATCTGCCTTTGAATCGGATATTTTGGGGGCGTCGGAAATGCTTTCTCGTGCCTTTGCCTTTCGCATTTCACGTATTCTCATATATTCGTCGTAGGCGTTGTCGTAATCCTCAAGCGTGCAGTCAAAGAGGTTTTCTCCCTTTTCGCCTATCTCGATTATTCTTGTTGCGATTTTGTTGACGAAATATCTATCGTGCGAAACCGCCACAATCGTGCCGTCAAATGCGAGCAACGCGTTTTCAAGCGCGTCGGCAGAGCCGATGTCAAGGTGGTTTGTCGGCTCGTCCATAATGAGAAGATTAACCTTTTTAAGTATAAGCTTTGCAAGTGTCAGTCTTGCGCGCTCACCGCCGGAAAGGGTGCTGATTTGCTTGTCCATATCCTCTGCACCGAAAAGGAACAGCGCGAGAGTTGAGCGGAGCTCAAGGTCTGTTTTGTCGGGATATTCGCCCCTCATTTCCGAAAAAACGGTGTTGCTTTCGGTAAGTCCGCGGTTTTCCTGGTCGTAATATCCTATTTTGACGTTATATCCGAGCACGATTTTTCCGCTCGATGGGGTAAGGCGCGAATTTATAAGCTTCATAAGCGTCGATTTTCCCGAGCCGTTGGGGCCGAGAATCATCACGCGCTCTCTGCGTCTTACAAGGAATGAGAGATTGCGTATTATCTCCTTTTCGCCGTATGAGAAGCAGAGGTCCTT
>JAGBUD010000130.1 GCA_017630995.1 Clostridia bacterium | reverse complement strand
GGGGAGCGTTTTGGTCGATATTTCAAACGACGCCCCCGGAGCTATCGAATCAAGCCGCGAAACTCATCACGAAAACCCCCGCTACGTCGTCAACGGAATTGTTCACTATTGCGTTTCAAATATTCCGAGCGCCGTTGCAAACTCCGCCTCGGTGGCGTATGCGGCGGAAATACTCCCGCTGATAATGAGTATCCTTAACGACGGGGTAAAAAGGACGTGCGAAAAGGACGGATTTTACCGAAGAAGCCTCACCGCATATAAAGGATATCTCACCCACGAGGAAACGAGCGCCGTGCAAAAGAAGCCTTGGATTCCGCCCGAGGATATTCTTGGCATTTCCAAGGAAATCCTCTCCCCCGCCCCAAAGGCAACGGTAACAAGGTCAAATAATTTTTATAAGGATATTCCCCTCGAAGATTAAATAGAAAAAAACAAAAACCGTAGCCCGACCAAAAGCTACGGTTTTTAGATAGAATATAAAAAATGCTTTGAAACGCCGACGCGCTTCAAGTAAACTGCAGAATTAAAAATACGGCTGCCGAGCTGCATCAAGCAGTTCTGATGGCGGTAATGGCAGCAGTTGACGGAAGCGTCATATCCACGATTACGTACGCGGTTGTGTACGACTCGCTCTCAACCTCTCGACATTCGTAAGTGATTCCATAATCCTTCGTGTAGGTAACGATATACTTTTTCATAAGCCCTCCTCAAAGATCCTTCATAACCATTATTGCCTCACCTTGAATGATAAGTCGAGCGCGGTCACTGCCGCTTATAACTATAGGCTCCATCTCATCATTTTCGGGTATGAGGTAGATTGAATTTTTGTCTTGCTTAAATCTTTTAAGTGTCGTTTCCGAATTGTCGTAAAGAAACGCCGCAATTCGACCCTCGCGCACTCTTTCACATCTTTTGATAAGAACGAGGTCACCGTCATCAATCCCTGCACCAATCATCGAATTGCCTCTTGCGCGAAGAAGAAAGAAATCGCCGCTTCCGATAAGTGCCGTCGGCATTCTTATGCTTTCAAGCTCCGCATCTCCAACCTCGTTGAGCATACCGCACGGTATCGAGTTTCCCATCAAAACCGCACTTGTTCCCTCGGTTGCCCCGCGCATATAGTCGGTAACGATTCCGCGATGACCGTCGTATTCTATCTCTCCTCGCTCGCAAAGCTCGCGCAGATATCTCTGCACTGTAGGGCGGGAAATTCCCGTCGCGCTTTCGATTTCTCTTGTGGAAGGCGATCTTCCGAAATCGTCAAAATGCTTATTAACGTAATTGAGTATCGTTGAGTAATAAGTAGTATTTTTCGATCTCATTTTGCCCTCCGTTTTCTTTGTGAGCCGTTTGGCTCATTTAGATTATAGAACATTTTTTCGCGTTTGTCAATAGTTTTTTTCAATTTTTTTGCTCTTTTTTTATAAAAAACGTGTTTTTTCTTACTTTTTCATTTTTTGGCTAATTTCTTTATCTGATATTTTTCCCTAAAAACCCCGCATTATCAGATATACACTTGACAATTATATAGAGCTATAGTATACTGTTTTATAGGTTTGGTCTACTCCATTCTACTATATAGATATGCTATCTTTTTCAAGGGGTTATATTATGTACTGTTTTAACTGCGGCAAGGAAATAGCAAACGGTATGAATTTCTGCCCGTTTTGCGGAACGCGCATAGACACAAGCGCGGCTTTGCCAAAAAACGAAAGCGCAAAAGAAAATAAGCTATACGACATTATTCTGCTCGAATCGGGTAATGCAAAATTAAATCTCATAAAGCACGTAAAGGAAACGCACGGTTTGGATTTATCCGAAGCAACCAAGCTTGTTGGCTCCAACCTTCCCGTAATTTCGGAAAATCTTTCATTCGATGCGGCAATCGAGCTGGCAACAAAATTCGAGGAGCAAGGCGCAAAGCTTGACGTAGCCGAGCACGGACTCCCATATACACCGCCGACTCTCACAACGCAAACTTCCCCGCCCCCGAAAAGCTCAATCAAGGCAGATCCACGAGCTACAAGCGCGACAGCAGACAGCCGAAAAAAGAAGCACCTCGCAGCAAGAATAATTGAGCTTTCGTCGGCAATCGTATTTTCCATTGCGGCATTGCTTGTGATGTTTTTGCCGACGGTAAGCTTTGATGAAAGCAAAATTTCGATGGTCAAATACGTTCTGCAAACTATACCAAAAATTAAGAGCCTAAACATTTACAGTGTTTATTATCTCTTTTCAATCATTGCATTCGTATACGTATTGATAATAGCAATTCGCTCAATAATCATTCTTGTGAGATGTGCAAAGCGTGTCGTGTCTTTTGAAACGGTATACGCAACGGAAGTTCTCGATGCAAAGCCCGAAAACGTGGAAACGTTTTTGAAGAATAAAAAGAGATCACATCGCGGCATGGCATTTGAGCTGATTGGCGATGCACTCGTGTTCTTCTTTTCATGCGGATACATATCAACGAAAATACCCGCGGGACTGATAGTTGTCGGAGTTATAATCGTTATTCACCTTATACTTAACGCGGTGGCAAAGCATATCTCACAAAGTGCAAATCAAACATAAATCCAGACAAAAAGCACTTGCGTAACCTATTCGATCGCAAGTGCTTTTTTATTGACTTGCTACCAAACGAGCACCGCTCGTCGGTGCCAACCCCGAAGGTCATTCGTAAGCAAATCACTTCGTAGCAAAAAATAAAACCAACCACGAGGGTTGGTTTTGTTTTTTTGTGCAAGGGCTATGAAAAGATATTTTTAAGCGAGTGCTTACGAGATTTGAACTCTCGCGTTCAAATACGGCAAAGCCGCAGGCGCTTTCACTCTAAATCATTGTGTTGCGAAGTAAACAATCTTGCTCTGCGAGTAATTTCTTCATAATCTCCTGCAAAAATCGCCTTTTTATCGGCAATTGCAGTTGCTACTCCGATACCTTTAGCGCCTGCTTTAAAATAATCAATCATATTTTCGTGATTGACACCTCCTACGGCGAGAAATTTAATATGCGAAAGAGGGGCAATGAGTGCCTTAAGATAGGAAATTTTCACCTCGGAGTTTGGAAACAGCTTGACAAAATCCGCACCGAAGCGGTTGGCACTTGCCGCTTCAGTTGGGGTGAAAGCTCCCGGAATGGATACCATTCCAAGCTCACGTGTTTTTTTGATAACTGCCTCGTAGCAATCAGGGGAAATGATAAATTCTGCGCCTGCGTGATATGCAAGCTCGACCTGTTCTTCGGTCATAACAGTACCTGCACCTATTCTCATTCTTCCACCGAAATTCTCTTTAAGCGCGCTAATGTATTCAGCGGTAGTGTGATCGCTCGTTGTACCGGTTTGATCGAAGGTGACCTCTACCAGACGGATGCCGCCCTTTTCCATGGCATCGACGGAACGGATCAACTGCTCGGCGGAAAAACCGCGCATAATGACGATGACTTTGTTTTTTTCTATATCTTCTATGATTTTTTCTCTATCCGACATATTAGCCTCCCGTTCATGTTATTCTAAGTTCCAAAGATAGCGTAGTGCAAGAGCAAGCTTTTCGCACTCATCTCGGTTTTCTTTGTTGATCGCGCTACTGTTTTTGATGCGGCTTAAATATTCGCAAAGGTTGTCTTCCGTTCGCTCAATTCCCAAATCGCTAACTCGATAGGGCATTGCGTGCTTTTTCATCAGTGCGACAAGCTCGTCGTTTCTTTCGGTTTCGTTGTTATAATGATTTTGTAAAAGAAGTCCTATTCCTACAATTTCGCCATGAAGATAATGCTTTGTACTGTCTGAGAAAAGCGTTCTCGTTATTTCGTAGAATTTGTGAGCTAAGGCGCACTGATTGGATCCTCGTGCGATTCCGCTGATCACTCCGGTTGCCGCAATCGTTGTAAATACTACCTCTTCTACCGTGTCGCTGATCACGCCGTCCTTTATATCAGAAAGGCAAGCATAGGTTTTTTCGGAAAGCACGCGGAAGGATCTCTCCGATAACGTATACGCATAGTCGAGTCCAATCGGGTAGTCTTTCCCCTCACCTTGATAGCGATGTCGGATTTCCAAATATTTTGCCATAGCGTCAAACACGCCTGCCAGCAAAAGTCTTGGTGGCTGGGTAGATATCACGGCAGTATCCACCAGCACAGCATCCACCTCGCACTCGTGGTGTGTCGTACCGACCGTGCGCCCCTGCTTGGTATACATCACGCTCAGCGGCGTATAGGCGGCGCAGGTTGCAGAGGATGTAGGTACGTTTATGATGGGAAGCGACGCAACGCGCGCTATCATTTTTGCAAAATCCATCATTACCCCTCCGCCGACACCTACGATCACATCAAGATGCTCACTCGACGCAAGCGCGGCAAAAGCTCTTGCGTCCTCATCGTTACACGTTCCCGTATGTACTTCTATGCGATAGTGTTGACAAACCGCGCTGACACTGCGCTCAATTTCCACGTGTGTTAATTGCAATGCGGTATGACCACCAATGATCAGGGGGGCGTTGCCCAAACGCAGAATTTCCTCTCCGAGATTGCTCAATATTCCCGGCTCTTGAAGGTATCTTCCGCAACCGATGCGAAATGATTTTTCTCTGATTGGCATGATATCCATTCTCCTATTCTTTTTGATGGATTTTCATAATACTCGTGGAATCCGGCATCTCTTGGGTGAAGCCTTAGATCCGCAAAAAGCTTTTTGTCATGTCCCACAAGCTCAAATCCCGCTTCTTTGATAAGACGGCACGCTTTTACCGTGTCTTCGGCAGTATGTCCGCGTTTGCAAGCCGCAAGAACCTTATCATCCATGCTCTGTATACCGAGTTCAATATGTCTGACCTGATATTTACCCAAAATATCAAGTATTTCTTCCGAGATAT
>JAGBUD010000129.1 GCA_017630995.1 Clostridia bacterium | reverse complement strand
TACCTCAACTCCCTTACCGAAAAGGCAACCGGCAAAAAGGTTATTGCGCTGCCGATAGAGGCAACCGCAATAGGCAACCTCAAGGTACAGATAAACAGAAAATAATAAGAAAATTTGACACGGGCACAGCCCGAAAGGAAGGTTAATATGAATAATTACGAATCAGCAAAACTTGAATATGCCAAGTGGGGCATTGATACCGAGGCAGCTATGACGAAGCTTGCAAGCGTTCCCGTTGCTATACACTGCTGGCAGGGCGACGACGTTGTCGGCTTTGACTCCAAGGAAGCTCTTTCCGGCGGAATACAGACCACCGGTAACTATCCCGGCAAGGCTACCACGCCCGACGAGCTTATGGCAGATATGGATAAAATGCTTTCTCTCGTGCCCGGTGCAAAGAAATTGAACCTGCACGCGTGCTACGCTATCTTTGAAGATGGCGAATACGCAAACCGCGACGAGCTTTTGCCAAAGCATTTTGCAAAATGGGTTGAGTTTGCAAAGGCTCGCGGAATGGGCATCGACTTTAACCCCACGTTTTTTGCACACCCCATGGTAAAGGATAACCTCACCCTCTCCTCTCCCGATGAGGAAACGAGAGCCTTCTGGGTAAGACACGGTGCGGCTTGCGTTAAAATCGCGGAATATTTCGCAACCGAAACGGGCATCCCCTCTGTAATGAACATCTGGATTCCCGACGGATATAAGGAAATCCCGGCAGACAGACTCGGCCCGAGAGCAAGATTTAAGAAATCTCTTGACGAAATTCTTGCAACTCCCTACGACAAGAGCAAGGTTTACGTTACCCTCGAATCCAAGGTTTTCGGTATCGGCCTCGAATCCTACACCGTAGGAAGCGCGGAATTTTGCCTTTCCTACTCCTCCAAGGCAGGCATCACTCCCCTTATGGATAACGGACACTACCATCCCACCGAGGTTGTTTCCGACAAGATTTCGGCACTCCTCGTTTTCAACGAGAAGATTGCCCTCCACGTTACAAGATGCGTAAGATGGGACTCCGACCACGTTGTTATCCTTGATGATGAAACCAAGGAAATCGCGAAGGAAATTGTCAGAAACGACGCACTTGACAGAGTATTTATTGCGCTTGACTACTTTGATGCATCCGTAAACAGAATCGCGGCTTGGACGGTTGGCGCAAGAAATATGCAAAAAGCTCTTCTCAACGCGCTCCTTATCCCCTCAGCACAGCTCAAGGAATACCAGGACAACGCAGACTACACGAGAATGCTTGTTATGAGCGAAGAGCTTAAGACTCTTCCCTTTGGCGAGGTTTGGGCAGAATACTGCCGCCGTCAGAATGTTATTGCAGGTGCCGAGTGGTTTGACGAGGTTGCAAAATACGAAAACGAGGTTCTCTCAAAGAGATAATTCAATATATTTCGCCTTTAAACAGGCTGAAACAAAACGAGTGAGGCGGATCAATTCTGCCTCACTCTTGTATTTACACTATATACTAAAACACCGCAAGCAAAGGAAAAACGATGAAGCTTTACGCCCCGAAATATTACGGTGATTTCAAATGCATTGCTGATAAATGCGAGCATAACTGCTGCACCGGTTGGGAAATTGATATCGACGATCAAACCTTAAAAAAATACAAAAGGTTAAACGGCGGCTACGGTGATGCTGTAAAAGACAGCATTTCTACGAACGGTACACCGCATTTTATCCTTGGAGATAAGGACAGATGCCCCCATCTTAACGAAAATGGGCTTTGCAAAATAATCACCTGTTTAGGCGAGGAATATCTTTGCGATATTTGTAAAAACCACCCGAGGTTTTTTAATTACACCAAGGTAGCCGAGGTTGGAATCGGAATGTCATGCCCGGAAGCCGCAAGAGTGATTCTCTCATCACCCAACTATTTAGTGTTTTACGAAATCGGAGATATTGATGCCGAGGCGGAAAGCACCGACTTTGACGGTGTTAGTGAGCGCGGTAGGGTGTATGAAATATTATTGGACGACAGCCTTTCCATAGAAGAAAGACTCGAGAATATCCAAAAGAAATATTCCATCAGCATAGAAGATGACGAATATTGGCTTGAGCTTCTTGAAACACTTGAATACCTTGACTACAAACACAAAAAGCTGTTTATGAATTACACGTCAAGCCACCGCCCCGATATAGACAAAGCCTATCTTGAAAGATTTTTGGCATATCTTATTTACCGCCACTGCACTGAGGCCCTTGATATAGCGGATTTTGCCTTAAGGCTAAAATTTTGTCTTTTTTGCGAGCACCTTTTCGCATCTCTGATTTATACTCAAAAGGCGCATACGCTCGGCGAGGTTGCCCGTTTGGCAAGCATTATCTCGGAAGAGATAGAATACTCCGAGGACAACACCTTTTCTCTTATGTACTAAAAGGATTTTCAATCAAAAAGGCACTTATCGCAACCCGTGTCAAAAAAACAGAGCTTGGTTTTTATAAAGAAAAGGGGCTGAGTCATTAAGAATTCAGTAAAATCAAAGCATTAGAGCAAAAGCGGCATAAAAACTGAATTCTTAGTGCGAAGCGCCTTTCGGGGCTCGCTTGCTTTGGAGCAGAAATCGTCGG
>JAGBUD010000128.1 GCA_017630995.1 Clostridia bacterium | reverse complement strand
GAGAAGCGCAAGAATACAGGTCTCACCCATAGCACCGCCGCGAAGTCCGAGGAACATATCGAGAAGCGAGGGGAGATCAGCAGATTTTCCTATAAGCTCAAGGGGCGTTGCGCTCGAAACAAGCTCAGCCGAAAATCTCGTAGCCGCACCGCCACCTATCGTTGACGTGAATGCTATTACAAGGAATACTCTGGCGGTTATTGCGGGATTCGCAAAATTGCAGCCAAGTCCGCCAAAAAGACATTTTACAATAACAATGGCAAATATCGCACCGAGTGCGCACTGCCAAAGGGGTGCGTCAACTCTCAAGTTAAGAGCAAGAAGAAGTCCCGTTACGCAAGCAGAAAGGTCACCGATAGTCTGCTTTCTTCTCGTGATTGCGTTGAAAAGGAATTCTGAGAATACCGCCACCGATACGGTTACGCAAATTACGCTGAGGGCACGCAATCCAAAGATAATTACCGCCGCTATGGTTGCGGGCATAAGCGCAATAAGAACGTCAAGCATTATTTTGGGGGTTGTTGCCGAAGAGCGAATATGGGGAGAGGAGGAAACTACAAGCTTTTTCATTTTTTAGCGTCCTCCTTTGATTTTTTGTCTGCAAGGTATTCGCGAAGGTCAGCCTTTGCAAGTCTGTTGTTTTCAACAAGAGGTCTTGCGGAGGGGCATACGAAAGAGCAGCAGCCGCACTCAATACAAAGATTAACCTTTGCGGCAGTGAGTCTCTCGGCTCTTTCCTCTCTCGCATCAACGTTCATAGTCTTTGAGAAAACGGTGGGCATAAGTCCCATCGGGCACGCCGCAACGCATCTGCCGCAATGAACGCAGGCGTGCTGCTCCTTGGGCTTTGAATCCTTTATATTCAAGGCAGTTATGGCGTTAGTATTTTTAAGAATGGGGTCGTCAACCGAGTAAACGGAAACACCCATCATAGGTCCTCCGTAAAGAACCTTGCCAAGATTATCGTAATTAACGTCTGCCTCCGAAAGAATATCCGCTATAGCCGTTCCAATAGGAGCTATAACGTTTCTTGGAGACTTGACCGCAGAGCCGTCCACGGTTACGCATTTTTCAACGAGGGGCATACCCGTTTTTGCATATTTCGCAAGGAATGCAACCGACGTTACGTTCATAACGAGAACGCCCACGTCCGCAGGAAGCTTGCCCTCGGGAACAACCCTTCCCGTTGTGTTGTATATCAAAATTTTCTCTGCGCCTTGAGGATAGGTGTCGGGCATTACGTGCACCTTTACAGTCGAGTTATTTGCAAATTGCGCAGCGAGATTTTTTATGCATGCCTTTTTATTTTTCTCTATTCCGATTACAACCGACTTAATTTTCGAATGCTTTACGATAAGCTCAATTCCCTCTTTGACAAAATGAGCCTCGTCGAGCATAGTGCGGGTGTCGCTCGTTATATAAGGCTCGCACTCTGCGCCGTTTATCACCAATGTGTCGAGCGCGTCTACGTTTTGAGGAGAGAGCTTGACGGAGGTGGGAAATCCCGCGCCACCGAGACCGACAAGACCCGACGCTCTTACCGCCGCAAAAAGAGATGCGAAGTCAACGATTTCAGGGGGGCAAAGATTGGGGTCCGGCTCCATAAGCCCGTCTGATTCTATTCTGATTGCAGAGCAAACCTTGCCTTGCGAGGAAAGATAGCTTTCTATTTTCTTTACTGTACCTGAAACCGAGGAATGAATCGGAGCGCCGACAAATCCTCCCGCCTCGGCAATCAAGGTTCCGACAAAAACGCGCTCACCCGGCTTTACAATCGGTGCTGACGGAGCGCCGATATGCTGCGACATAGGGAGCAGAACAGTTTCGGGAATTTTCCCGATTCTCTCTGCGGGCATTTTTGCGGTGTTTTTACGATGCGGAACGTGTGTTTTTCCCAGTTTAAAAAACGCCATTTCGTATCCTTTCTTAAATACATATATAAGTATATTTTAAACAAATATATTTCAAATTACACTCCATATAATTCTACCATATACGGCGTTCAATGTCAACAAAAGATATTTTTTTAACAATCTAATTGAAATATGCGCCCGAACGGCAAATTCTGCACTCGGACGCATAATTTTCTTTTTTATTCGGTTATTCCCGACAGAACGCGAACGCTTTTATCGGGGAAAACGAGCGTTACCTCAATATTAGGAAAAGCACAGACAAACGCCTCCGCCTCATCGGGATTCATATTGAATATAGCCGTTGATAGCGCGTCGGCAACACCGCTATCCTCAACTTGAACGGTAACGGATAAATATCTGTTTTCAGGCATAAACGTTTCGGGGTCTATTATGTGATGATACTTAACCCCATCAATGAGATAATATCTTATATAACCGCCCGACGTTACAAGCGAGCCATTCTTTAAGGTTACGGTGCGAACGTATGGCTCCTCGCCCTCGTTTTGATAAAGCGGGTTTCTTATTCCGCTGATCCACCCCTCGCCGCTCGGCTTGCTTCCTACGGTGCAAAGATTTCCGCCCATATCGAGCACTAGTCCACTCTTGCCCATAGAAATAAGCTCGTCCTTAATAAGCTCTGCGGTATATCCCTTTGCAATAGCACCGACGTCAATTCTGACAAGCGGGTCGGTTATCTCCACGGTCATTTCCTCTTTGTCTATCACTATCGCGTCTATCGAAACGTGATTTTCAAGTGCGGATAGCTCCTCTTCGGTGGGAATACGCGGAGCTTTTGCCGAGCCAAGCTCGCGCCAAATGGCAATTGGGGCGCCCATTGCGATATTGACCTTGCCGTTTGTGAGGTGATACATCTCAATCGAAAACGCAAGCAGATCTATTATTGCGCAGTCGACCTTTACCTTTCCCGCACCCGCCATTTTGTTAACCGTTGCGAGATTGGTTATGCCATCGTATTCTTGGTGAATATCGAAAAGCTTATGGTAATGAATCATTGCCGCCTCAACACTGTCCGCAAGGCTATTAAATTCATCGGAATCCATACCCGTGTAATCATAAAGGAACGAAACCGTTTCAAAATGCTCGTAAAAAACGCGGTTTTTCGGCTTTGGATCACCTTTTAGCGAGCAAGAGGTCGAGAAAACAAAAAGGAGAAGTAATGCTAAAGCTGACAAACGAGTTACAAAGCCTTTCATATACATCTCCTATCTACCTAAATTTTAAAGCAGCAGAAGTCCGATAACTCCTGCGATTATTCCAATCAAAGCACCCGCAGCCACGTCCCTTATAAAATGTATGCCGAGAAGAACACGGCAAACGCACAAAAGGATACCGAGCGCAAAAAGCGCAACCGACGCGGGAATACTCAAGCAAAGAACAAGCGTTGCAATGACAAACGCACTGTACGCGTGGCGCGAGGGAAATGAGCTTCCGCTCTTTTCCCTTGGCTTTTTCTCATAGAACGAATACAAATCGTACGGTCTTGGCGCATTTATGAGTTTTCTTACGATACTCAACGTTACAAAACCGACACCCGCCGCACACAGAATGAGCGCGGCAGTTTTATAAAGTCCAAAATAAATCTCGTGTGCGAGAAGCGAAAGAAACGCCGCCGCGCCGATGTATGACACCACGTGAGACGTCACCGACAAAAAGGCATAAAGCCGACGTCTTTCATATACGCTCTTAAGAAGAGATTTCATTTTAATAGTTCGAGGTTGCAAGGATATCAACGCCCGTACCCGCAACGTTTTTGATTACGACGTCGCCTATCTTGAGCCCGTTTGGAGCTACGGTATTATTTACCTCTTTCATAACCTCAAACACCTTATTTTTCGGCACGGGTGCGCCCGTCTTTACGGAAATCACTCTGCCCGACTCACATCTGACGGTAGTTGTAACCGTGCGTGTGGGGCTTGTGCATTCACTCTGCGCATAGTCTGCGCCTCTCTTACAGATATTGTCAGAAACGGAGATAACCTCATCACCGTCAAGGCTTACGGAAAGCTGGCAGCCTCTCGGACAAACTATACAGGTAAGCTCTCTTGTCTTTATGCTCATCACGCACGTCCTCCCTTTGAATCCTCAAGCGAGAAGGTTATATCTGAAGATATTTCTTCTATCATAGCAGCGCTCAAGGTTATGGATTCCATCTCACCGGGAGCAAGCTTAATCTTCTTTTTCTCAAGAATTACGCGCTCTCCCTCACGCACTACGATTTTCTTATCGTAGAATACGTCGGAAACTCTGAAATAAACGGTGGTATCCTTTGCCGCAGTTATTCTCTGCGGAACGGTATATCTGATTTTTCCGTCGGTCTTAATACCAAACGGCTCACGCTTTTCCGTTGCGGCACCCGTGATATATTCGTATGCAGCCTTGCCCGCGATAACCGCCTCCTCCGAAACGAAGTCAACGAGATCGTGAACGTGAAGAACGTTTCCGCAAGCGAAAACGCCGGGGACGTCGGTTTCTCTGCCGCCGTCAACAACGGCACCGTTAGTTACTCTGTCTATAGAAATTCCCGCACCTCTTGTAAGCTCGTTTTCGGGAATGAGTCCGCACGAGAGAAGAAGCGTATCACAAGGAATATACTCCTCTGTTCCCGGTATAGCACGGCGGTTTGCGTCTACACGGGCTATGGTTACACCAGTAAGTCTATCCTTGCCGTGAAGATCTATTACCGTGTGAGAAAGCTTCAAGGGAATGTTAAAATCGTTAAGGCACTGCTCGATATTTCTTGCAAGACCGCCGGAATAGGACATAAGCTCGCAAACTGCGTGAACCTTTGCACCCTCAAGGGTCATTCTTCTCGCCATTATGAGTCCTATATCACCCGAACCGAGTATAACTACCTCGCGGCCGGGCATATAGCCTTTCATATTAACGTATTTCTGCGCTGTTCCCGCGGTGTAAACTCCTGCGGGACGTGTGCCGGGGGTGTTAAGCGCTCCTCTCGGACGCTCGCGGCAACCCATAGCAAGTATTATAGCCTCCGCCTTGATAAAGAAAATTCCTCGTTCCTTATTCATTGCGGTAACAGTCTTATCGCTTGCAATATCTATAACCATAGTGTCGGTCATAAAGGGTATATTAAGCTCTCTTACCTGCTTTTCGTAGCGGTAAGCATATTCGGGACCCGTAAGCTCCTCGCCAAATCTGTGAAGACCGAATCCGTTGTGGATACACTGCTTAAGTATACCGCCGAGAGATTCCTCTCTCTCAAGAATAACCATATCTCTAATTCCACTCTCATATGCCGAGACAGCCGCCGCCATACCCGCAGGGCCGCCGCCGACTATAACAAGCTGCATATTAATTGTTTCGGTCATTTCTTACACCTCCTTGGTCTTTCCTACGTTGATTATAGAGCCGCCGCCAAACTTGGTTACGTCCTCGTATGCGCAACCCATCTCGGTCGCGAGAAGCTCTACAATGTAGGGGGAGCAAAATCCGCCCTGACATCTACCCATAGTCGCTCTCGTGCGGCGCTTTACACCGTCAACGTCTGCAGGACGGGGATTGGTGCGTATTGCGTCGAGTATCTCGCCCTCTGTGATAAGCTCGCAGCGGCAGATTATGTGAGCATATTCGGGGTGCGCCTTAATAACCTCGTTCTTCTCGTCAACTGTGAGCGCGGAGAACCAATGCGCAGCTCTTCTTTTGGGATTATATCCCTCTTTTTCCTTGAGAGGTATAAGAGAAAGGGATTCGATAAGCTCCTTTACGTATTCACCTATAGCGGGAGCAGAGGTGAGACCCGGGCTTTCGATACCCGCAACGTTTATAAACGACGGTGCGGGAGAATTGATTATGAAATCGCCGACAGACGAAACACTGCGGAGTCCCGCAAACGAGGTAATTACCTTTCCGAGGGGAATTCCGTCAACCTGATCGCAAGCAAGCGCCTTTACCTTATCAAGACCGGTTACAGTAGTTTCGGTTGCGGTTTTGTCCTCTATATCCTCTGCGGTGGGGCCGAGAAGAAGATTTCCGTCTACGGTGGGAGAAACGAGTATTCCCTTACCCATTTTTGTGGGGCAACGGAAAATCGTGTGCTTTACATGAGCGCCCGCTTCCTTATCGAGAAGCATATACTCTCCGCGGCGGGGAGTTATAGTGAAAGAATTATCGCCGACCATAGCCGCGATTTTATCGGAATAAACACCCGCACAGTTTATAACTACCGAAGCCTCAACAAAATCTCCGCTCTCGGAATAAACGCGATATCCAAAGTCCTGCTTTTCTATTTTGGAAACCGCAAAATTGCATTTAAGACTCACGCCGTTATCCATAGCGTTTCCTATTGCTGCGACGCAAAGCTCGTAGGGGCATACTATAGCACCCGTGGGAGCATAAAGCGCATATTTTGCGTCCTTTCCTATATTAGGCTCAATCTTGATAAGCTCGTCGCGGTTAAGGACGGAAAGCTCCTTAACTCCGTTTCTTACGCCACGCTCAAGAAGCTCGTCGAGAGTTTTCTTATCCTCCTCGGAAAAGCCTACGACAAGAGAGCCACAACGCGAATATTTAACACCGAGGTCGCGACAAACCTCTTCCATCATTTCGGAGCCTCTTACGTTAAGCTTTGCTTTAAGACTTCCCTCTTTTGCGTCAAATCCTGCGTGTGCAATCGCACTGTTAGCTTTCGTTGCACCCATAGCAACGTCGGATTTAGCTTCAAGAATGCAAACCTTGATATCATATCTCGAAAGTGCGCGCGCGACAAATCCGCCGACAACGCCTGCACCGATTATGACTGCATCAAACATTTTACCTACCTCACAATACACTTTTAAAGTAATAAAAGTATATCACAAGATTTTTGATAATTCAAGAGTTAAATAATAAAAAGTAATATATTTTAAATATTTCCATTTCCGGCTATTGCTTGGCAATGATGTTCATAACCGCAACACTCATATCGTCGCGGCTTTTGGATTTTTCCTTCGCGAGCGAAAGTATCTCCTTGGCATACTCCTTTATATCCTCTGGCGGCTCCTTTGAAAGATAGGTAAGAAGCCACGGTGAATCCTCCACTGTAACGCTGACACCGTCGGAGAGCATTATTACGTAATCTCCGCTCTTAACCTCAACCTTTATCCTCTCGGCGTCCAATGTCCTCATAACTCCGAGGGGGGCGGTTTCCGATTGAATTCGGTATATGGATTTATCCCGCTTTATATACGACGGTGCGGCACCGCTCTTTATAAAGACACCCTCGCCGCGCAATAGGTCGAGCTTAAAAAGGTCAAGCGTTGCGGTGTATTCATTTCCCTTATGCCGAATTATGTGATTGAGCGCGGACATTGCCGTTAATGCGGCGGCATCGCATTTTAGCATTTCACCGATATACCCCGTGACAAATTCCGAGCCCTCCTTTGCCGCAATTCCGTTTCCCATTCCATCGGAGATAAGCGAAAAGAATGAGCTGCCGCATTCAAAAACCAAAGTGCTGTCACCCGACTCCTCGGAAACAGAAGCCGCCTCTCCCAACACCGCATAGCTGACCTTGAAAGCCGCAACCGCAGAACATTTAAAAAGAGCCATATCTCCTTTTCTGAAATACTCGTAATCACCGAGCGAAAGCCCAAGCTCCTCCTCAAGCTCGCGCTTCAAATCCGCAGACGTTATAAGCTTTCCGTCAGCATCGACTCCCGCACCGATAACGCATTTTCTGCTGTCACCGAAAACCTTTATATCCCCCTCGGGAAATCCGCGGCGCATGAAAACCTCGCGCGCGGCGGAGGTTAAATTTTCGTCAACCGAGCTTTCTCTGCTTTCCGAAATCAAGGACTCGTTTATCATTTTGGATAAAAGCTCGTATTCTTCCGCAAGCGCTGTAATTCTGCGTTTTTCATAAAGGGTGCGCTCATACTCTGCAAAAAGAAACGAAAGTCTGTCAAGGATTTTTTTGCGCTCCTCTTTTTCAAGGTCGCTAGGTAGGTTTTCAATGGTTATGACCTGATTTTTGTAAACTTTTGTTGCTATTATGTTGATGTTTTCTTCACACGCACCCCAACCTATCTCCGAAAATGCACGAATTACGATATTGCGGCACTCCTCGAAATCGCGCGCACCCTCCGTCATAGAAAAGCTTTTGATTTTATCTGCGGCGCAGCATAGGGATTCTTGCAAAGATGAAACCGAATTAATTCGTTTTCTTTCGGATAGCCAAAAGGCACCCGTCATCTCGCGCGCCTTATCCTGTACAGTTTCGTCCTCCGTGCCCTCCTCTTTTCTTTCGGAGCGAAGCTTTTTTATCAGCGGTGCCGCAACTATGGCGGCTATCATATATTCGGGAAAGAGGGACAAAAAACCCGTCATTCCCTCGACGTATCCTCCCCAAACGACACCTAGAATACCCGCACCGACAAGTCCGTATCCAAGACCAAAATTAAAGAATATACCCGCACCGATTCCCGCGAGAGCGAATGCGGGGGAAAAGGCAGCCGAAATACCTACGCTTGAAATAAATCCCACTGCCATCGCACGTATTGCTCCAAATCTTTTTGCGATAAAAAGCGTCAAAACAAAAACGAAGATATACGAGAACGAGATTCCGAAATAGGTATACTCCGCGAGCGAATATGCAAATAAAAATGCAGTTACCGCAAAGCTTGCTTGAAAAAAGAAAATACCCCATTTTTCCTCGCCACCGACGCGAGAAAATAGATTTCTTTTCCCGAAAATAAAATCCACGACGGAAATATCCGCAAAGAAAAGCCCCGAATACATAAAAGCAAATCCGAGCGTTAATCCGACGCCGAAGACGCCGAAAAGAACCGAGGAAAAGGAAAATCCCTCGAGAAGCATCTCGTATCCCGCTCCCACAAAAGCGCCTATGGTTGCCGCGGCAAGACGCATAACGAGCGGCTCCCCAAACAAAGACGCCGCCTCGCGCTCCCCCCTCTTTTCACCGAATCCCGATGAAATTATTATTCGAAGCAAAAGAATTATCAGCGATATAATCGCGTGAATTATTCCGACTCTGCCGAGCGAAAGCGAGCCAACCACCGCACCTATCAGCGAAATAAAAACGCGGCTCGGCAAAACCGCAACCAATGCGGTTGCAAGCGGGTGCGAGCCAAAAAGAATATGCGTTCTCGCGAAAAAGAATGCCGTTAAGAATACCGAAATATCCGCAATAAGCGCGCCCCTATCGTTTTTTCTGCGCTCCGCGCCAAGACGGAATTGGGTGGCAAGACTCGAAAATACCGACGCTTTTTTCGTTGTTTTTTGTTTATCCATTTTATTCTCCGTTCCGTCGCACTATGCGACTGCACAAATATTTTCAACCCATTATATTTTACAACCGCTCACACGCGTATTCTGTCGAGTGGCGCGCCCATCTCGCCCTAAATTGACAAATCGCCCGCGAAAAGCGCAGTTATTTTGAAATGCGCGGTACAATTTATCATTATTTGCGGAAAATAAATGAAATTTTCGGGAATAAATGCGACTTTTCCCGCCTATAAATAAATTTTTCGCAAAATTGAAGCGTCACTCGCGCGCGTACTTGAAAAATTAAATATATTATGTTAAAATATAAAAAACACTTTTTATGCGGAGATATAATGAAAAGCGGAGTTATCATAATTGACAAAGAGGAAGGCATTACAAGCCAAGGCGCCGTTAACAGAATAAAAAGACTCTTCGGCTGCAAGAAAGCAGGTCACACGGGTACGCTCGACCCACTTGCCACAGGTGTTTTGCCCATACTTATCGGGCGCGCGGTCAAGGCCAGCGATTTTCTTCTGACGGGTGACAAGCACTACGGTGCAATCATGCTTCTCGGAACAGAAACCGACACCGAAGATATAACGGGAAAGGTGCTTTCCGTGAGCGATTTTATTCCCGACGAAAAAGAGGTTATGAGCGCGGTTAATTCTATGCTCGGAGCCTCGAAGCAAATCCCGCCAATGTATTCCGCAATAAAGATTGACGGAAAAAAGCTTTACGATTTAGCGCGTGAGGGAAAGACCGTGGAGCGAGAGGCTCGCCCCATATTCATTCACGAAATAAAATGTGAAAGGCTCTCCGAGAAGGAATATAAATTGGATATCAAGTGCTCAAAGGGCACTTACATACGCACCGTGTGCGCAGATATAGGCAAAAAGCTCGGTTGCGGAGCGACGATGAAAACGCTGCGCAGACTTTCGGCGGCGGGATTTGAGATAGGCGAGGCTCACACTCTTACCGAAATCGAAAATATGTCCGAAGAGGAAAGAGAAAAACTTATTACCCCAACGGAAAAGATATTTGAAAACCTAAAAAAAATTACGCTTCCTCCATTTTTCTCAAGACTTGCGCGCTGCGGAGTTGAAATATATCTCAAAAAGATAGGTGTTTCACTTGAAATCGGAGAAACGGTTGCCCTTTATGACGGCGATGTCTTTTTCGCAGTCGGTGAAGTGAGAGAATTTGAAGCGGGGGCGGCAATAAAGCCAATCAGGCAATTTGATATAGATTAAGAATTGAAAGGATTTTAGGGAAATGGCAGAAGTAAAAACAACGTTTTCGCCCGAGCAGGAAACTGCGATATCCACAAGGGATAGGACTCTTCTTGTTTCCGCAGCGGCGGGATCGGGAAAAACCACCACCCTCACCGAAAGAATAATACGCTCTCTGCTTGACCCCGAAAAACCCGAAAGCATACAAAATATGCTTATCGTTACATTTACCAACGCCTCGGTTTACGACCTAAAGGAAAAAATCGGCAAGGCGCTGACGAAGGCGGTTAATGAAAACCCGCAAAACAAACGCCTTGAGCGAGAGCTGCGCGCGCTCGAATGTGCGAGAATAATGACTATAGACTCCTTTTGCGCCGAGGTTGTAAGAACCTATGCCGAAAGGCTCGGAATAACCCCGATATACCGCATAAGCGAGGGCGCGGAGGCGCTTTTAATCGAGCGCACGGTCTTAAATTCGCTGATAGATGCCGCGTTTGAGGGCGAGCTCGCACCTAAAATCGAGCCGGAGGATTTCGAAATACTTTGTGACGCACTGACGGGCGTTAAAAACACCGCCGACGTTGCCGACATTTTGTTATCGCTTTATGAAAAAACGAAAAGCTCGGTACGCGGGTGCGAAATATTCTCGGATTTTGCCGAGAACTACCGCGCATTTTCAAAGGAAAAGCCCGAGAGCACGTTTTACGGGCACTACCTTATGAAGATGACACGGGAGCTGATTTCTTATCACGCCTCCCTTCTTCCTCACTATAATAAGCCTCTTCTCGAATCCGACGACCCGAAGCAACTTACCGTGTCGGATCAGTTGACGGAATCGGTAAATAAGCTCTTATATATAAGCAAGAGAGAGACATACGAAGAAATGAGAGCGGGACTTCTCGACTTTTCATTCCCGTCCGCTCCGTCGTTTAGAGAAGAAAAGCCCGTTGCCGTTACGGCGGCTATAAAATACCGCGACGGTATAAAGGACGCGCTGTCCAAGCTAAAGGAAAAGTTTTTCTCATATACAAACGAGGAATGGCAGGAGCTATATTTAAATCTCGGAAAGAGAGTTAAAACCCTTTCCGACTTTTTGACTAGATTCTCCGACGCGTATTTTGAAGAAAAAAGAAGACGCGGAATACTCGAATTTTCGGATATCGAAAGGCTTTCCTACAATCTTCTTTGGAAAGACGGTGAAATCACCGACGTTGCGAGGGCATACAGAGAAATCTTCACCTCGGTCTATATAGACGAATATCAAGACGTTAACGAGCTTCAAAACAAAATATTCGAAGCTGTTTCCCCGACGCACGCTCGCTTTATGGTTGGTGATATCAAGCAATCAATTTACGGATTCCGCAGTGCAAGACCCGAAATTTTTGCAGATATGAAAAAGACCTTTCCGCGCCTTGAAGACGGAAAGGCTGACGCTTCGAGCATATTTATGTCAAACAATTACAGATGCGACGAGGGTATAGTTGATTTCGTTAACGACGTTTTCGCAAAGCTCTTCGGCCTTTCTGCCGAAAGCATAGGATACGTCAAAGCCGACGAATTGAAATTTGAAAAGAAATACGATAATTTCGTTCCGGAATACGAAAAGGCACACGTATGCCTCCTTATGAAAAACAAAACCGCCGCGGACACCCCCGACGACAGCACAGACGAAAATGAAAAAGGCGATTACTTTGACGATACCTCGGAAATAGCACCGCGCTTTATTGCCAAGAAAATCAAGGAGCTGATAGAAAGCCATAAGAGACGCGACGGCTCGCCGATTTATCCCAAGGATATCGCAATCATCACGCGCACGAAGAAAAGACTTGCCGACTACCGCCGCGCGCTTCTTGAGGAGGGGATTGACGCAGTTGCCACCGAGGATAGAGATTTCTTCCTAAACAAAGAGATTCTTCTAACCCTCTCTCTGCTCAATACCATTGATAACCCGCGCCGCGATATTCATCTTGCCGCGCTTTTATGCTCGCCGCTTTACTCATTCACTCCCGACGAGCTTTACCAAATGCGCTCCGCCTCTCGCTCTTCATGCCTTTACGAAGCGCTCATTGAATATCAAAAATGTAATCCTAACTTTACAAAACTCAAGCGTTTTCTTGACACGCTGCACCGCTATCGTCTGCTTGCCGAGGGAATAGGCATAGACGAGCTTTTGATAAGGCTTTACCGCGAGAGCGGACTTCTTGCCATAGCCTCCAAAAACGGCGGCAAGGAAAATCTCCAAAAGCTTTACAGCTATGCAAAAAGCTTTGAGGCGGCGGCATACAAGGGGCTTTACAGCTTTATTGCATACATCAACAGCGTAATAGAAAAGGGCGATACGATAAATAAAAGCGAGGGCGGTCCCTCCGCAGACTCCGCCGTGCATATAGGCACTATACACTCGGCAAAGGGACTTGAATTTCCCGTCGTATTCCTTGCAGACGCGTCTAACACGATAACCAATCTCGATAACAAAAACAAGATTGCCTTTGATGAAAATTTCGGAATTTCATTTCTCTTGCGCGCACCCGCAAATCTCGCGCTGGTGGAAAATCCGATACAGTATATCGTTAGAGATTTTGCGGACAAAAAATACTTTGAGGAAATCCACCGCTTGCTTTACGTTGCCTTGACGCGACCGAAGGAAAAGCTCTACGTCGTCGGTCTTTGCAAGGAAGATGCAGAGGAATACCTCGAGAAAATGGAGCTTAACAGAAAAACACTCACCGCATATTCCAAAAATCAGCTCAAAACCTATATGGATATGATTCTTTCCTCAACTGCAAACGCGGACGTGGAAATCGTTTATCCCGAAGAGCAGACGTCGGAAATCGGCGGCTTGGAGGTCGAGCATCCCGCCGAAGAAATATCCCAAAACGCGCAAGGCGATACTGCGGATATAAAGGCGGAAATTAAGCGCAGATTTGAATTTTCATATCCGAATAAGCACTTAACCACTCTCCCCGAAAAGCTTTCCGTTTCAAAGCTTTCACCGTCTGTGCTTGACGGCAGTGACGAGGCGGAGATTAACCTATCCGACCTAAACACACAAAGTATCTGCGAGGAAAATAGCGAGCACTCCGATAAAAAGAGAAAAACCGTGCCCGCATTCATAAGCGGTACTCCCGCGGATATCAGTGCAAAGCGAGGAATTGCAACGCATAACTTTATGCAGTTTTTCGATATAGACACCCTTACCCGAACGGGAGCGCGCGACGAGCTTAAAAGGCTTGAGGCGGCGGGCTTCTTATCCGAAAAATCTTCGGCACTCGTTAGAATGGACGAGCTTTTGAAATTCGAAAAATCCGAGCTTTTCGAAAGTATGAAGAAGGCAAAAAGCCTATACAGAGAATTCAGATTCAATACCTATCTGCCCGCAAGTCTTTTCACGGAAGACACAGCACAAAAGGACGCTCTTGCCGATAGATTAATACTCGTACAGGGTGTTATTGACTGTATAATCGAAAACGAGGACGGCTCGCTACGTCTGATTGACTACAAGACCGACAGACTTACAAAAGAGGAGCTTTGCGACGAGGCTCTTGCAACTACAGCGCTTCAGAAAAAGCACAAGCTTCAGCTCTTCTACTACTCGCTTGCCGTGGAAAAAATATTCGGCAAAAAACCGACACGGGTGGAGGTTTACTCGCTTCAGCTTGGAAAAACCGTGAGTATGATTTAATAAACAAAAAACGAGGTACGGCACAACCGTCTACCTCGTTTTTCTTTTGCGCTGCGCATTTTAGGTGCTTTGCGCTATGATTATTTATTGAACATCTTTTTAAAGAAGCTACTCTTCTTGCCAGTGTTGCTTTCGCCGAGCGATGAAGCGAACGCGGAAAGAAGCTTCTTCTGCTCCGCCGAAAGATTTTTAGGCGTTTCTATGTTCACTGTAATTATAAGGTCGCCCTTACGCTTCGAATTAACGTCGGGAATGCCCTTGCCCTTGATGGTGAAGCTCGTTCCTGTTTGAGTTCCCTCGGGAATCGTGTACTTTTCCGTCGTTCCGCCGAGAACCGGAATATCAATTTCCGCACCGAGAGTTGCTTCAGCAAAGGAAATCGGAATTTCACAGTAAATGTTATTGCCGTTTCTTGTGAATACCTTATCTTCCTTTACTCTTATCTCTATGATAAGGTCGCCGTTAACTCCGCCGTTTCTGCCCGCAGAGCCTTGACCGCGGAGAACTATTCTCTGCATATTGTCTATACCCTCGGGTATAGTTACCATAAGCTTCTTGTTTACCTTAACAAATCCCTTGCCGTTACAGTTCTTACAAGGAGTTTTTATTATCTTACCTGTTCCGCGGCAGTTCTGACACGCTCTTTGCGTTTGCATGTATCCGAGCATCGTTTGCTGCTGAACGGTGACTCTTCCGGAACCGTTACAGGTGGAGCATACGTCAGCTTTGGTTCCCTTTGCCGCACCCGTGCCCGAGCAATCCGAGCAGGATTCGATACGCTGGAACGTAACCTCTTTTTTGCAACCGAAAACGGCTTCCTCAAATGTTATCGTAAGCCTTGTTGCAATATCCTCGCCGTTTACGGGAGAATTTGCACGGGAGCGCGACGAGCCTCCTCCTCCAAAGAAGGAGGAGAAGATATCGCCGAAATCGAAGTCCGCACCAAAGCCGCCACCGTATCCGCCGCCGAAGCCCGAGCCTGCACCCGGATCGAATGCCGCATGACCGTATCTGTCATACTTATCTCGTTTATCGGCATCGGAAAGCACCTCGTATGCCTCGTTTACCTCCTTGAATTTGACCTCAGCCTCTTTGTCACCGGGGTTCATATCGGGGTGGTACTTTTTGGCAAGCGAGCGGTAAGCTCTCTTTAGTTCGTCTGATGAAGCCTGCTTCGCAACGCCCAAGACTTCATAGTAATCACGTTTGTTATCTGCCATAATCCGTCCTTAAACCGAATAGATATTAGGTTTTATCTTCAAAGTCTGCGCCGTATACGTTTCCGTCGCCCGAAGCTTCAGGTCCTGCCTGACCTTGAGCACCGGCAGTCTGGCTGTAGATTTTTTCTGCGATAGGATAGAATGCCTTTTCAAGAGCCTCGGTGTCCGCCTTGATTGCTTCGGTGTCGGTGCCCTTGAGGGTTTCCTTGAGCTTTTCGATTGCGGCGTTAACGGGCGCCTTGTCGTCCTCAGTAACCTTGTCGCCAAGCTCGCTTACGGACTTCTCTATCTGGAATATGGTGTTTTCTGCTCTGTTTCTGATTTCAACAGCTTCCTTCTGCTTCTTGTCCTC
The DNA here is from genome assembly GCA_017630995.1 of Clostridia bacterium. The sequence goes on along the minus strand of JAGBUD010000128.1, from coordinate 325 downwards.
TTCTGCGAACTTTTCAGCCTCACGAACTGCCTTGTCAATGTCTTCCTTAGACATATTGGTGGAAGAGGTAATGGTGATGTGCTGCTCCTTGCCCGTACCCTTGTCGCAAGCGGTAACGTTTACTATACCGTTAGCGTCGATATCAAAGGTAACCTCAATCTGAGGAACTCCGCGGGGAGCCGCAGGGATACCGTCAAGAATAAAGGTTCCGAGAGTGGTGTTTCCCGCAGCCATTTCGCGCTCACCCTGAAGAACGTGAACCTGAACGGATGTCTGTCCGTCTGCTGCAGTAGAATAAATCTGGCTCTTCTTGGTAGGAATGGTG
>JAGBUD010000127.1 GCA_017630995.1 Clostridia bacterium | reverse complement strand
GGGAATATCGTACTTCACCGCAAGAAGCGAAGCGTCAATAACCGAGCCATCTCCGCCAACGACGATAATAAGCTCGGCATCGTTGGGAAATTCCGAATAAGACGCTGCTATTTTGTTGTAATCCGCGCCGTATTTTTCGTCAACGTAAGCGATTGCTCCGTTTTTTGAGATAATTGCCGCTATTCTTTCGGCAATCTCAAACGCCGCTTCCTTATTGTTGTTTGGAATTATAACAATCTTTTTCATAATCCTCGGAAACCGTTAACTCTTAACAAAATGAGCTAAAAATTCTACGTTTCCATCTCCTCCGGTAATTGGTGATTTGATTATTGCTTTACATTCGAATCCAATATTCTTCGCAAATTCGGTTACCTTTTGTACCGCACTGCTTCTAACTTTTTCGTCTTTTACTATTCCACCCTTGCCAACGTTAGACTTTCCAACCTCAAATTGAGGCTTAATTAGGCATATAAAGTCCGCCTTGCTTGCAAGAACATCGTAAACTGCGGGAATTATATAGGTTGCGGAAATAAAAGAAACGTCCATAACCGCAAGGTCGGGGGTATACTCAAAATCGTCAGCGGTCATATACCTTGCGTTAAATCCCTCGTATGAGGTCACCCTCGCGTCAGTTTTGATTGATGGAACAAGCTGATCCTTGCCCGAATCGACGCAAATAACGCGTGCCGCTCCGTTTCTTAAAAGAAAATCGGTAAAACCTCCGCTCGAAGCGCCTATATCTATGCAGCTGCGATTTTTTGCCGTAACGTCAAAGGCGGCAAATGCTCCCTCAAGCTTATATGCGCCGCGGCTCACGTAACTCTCCTCGCACATGACACCGACAGTCGATGCTTCTGATATCTCAAACGAAGGCTTTGTAATTATATTTCCGTCTACTGTTACCTTCCCCTCAACAACAAGCGCCTTTGCAAAGGTTCGGCTATGTGCATAACCGTTTTCAAAAAGAAAGATGTCAAGTCGCATCGGTCACGTCAAACGGCGCATCGGTCACCGAGCCGTCTGCTCCTTCAACAAGGATCTTAACCTTTGCTTCCGCTTTTTCAATTTTTTCGTTACAAAGCTTGACAAGTTTTACCGCTTTTTCGAACGCCTCAAGCGATTCGTCGAGTGAAAGTCCGCCCCCCTCAAGCTTTTTCACTATATCCTCAAGCTGAGAGAACGCTTCTTCAAAGCTCATACTATTTCTCACTGCTCAATACCTCTTTATTTTTTATTTTTTTAATCTCGGCAACAGCCTCTCCGTTTGAAAAAATCAAACGAACACTATCCCCAACATCTATTAAGGAAATATCCGTAACCACGCGTTTATCCGACTCGCAAACCGAATATCCGCGAGCAAGCACCGAAAAAGGACTCATCGCTTCAGCCTTGCCCGAAATCACGGAAAGCTTTGATCTAACGTCAAGAATTTTCAAATCTATGGAATTGTTAAGAGCTTGTCGAATAGCACAAAGCTCATCTCTTTTGTTTTCGAAAATCTCTTTAGGATTTCGGAATACACGGCTCGATTTAAGCGAATCAAGACGCTCACGCTTTCTCTCGACAAGAGATAACAAGTTCACTGAAAGGCGACTTTCGAAATCTACAAGACGCATTTCGATATCGCGCAAATCCGGAACTGCAATTTCAGCTGCAGCCGACGGTGTCGGCGCCCTCATATCCGCAACAAAATCGCATATCGTAAAATCCGTTTCGTGTCCGACTGCCGAAATTACGGGTATACTCATACCGTAAATTTTCCTTGCAAGACGCTCTCCGTTGAACGCCCAAAGATCTTCTATCGAGCCTCCGCCTCTGCCGATAATAATAACGTCAACAAGTCTGCTCTCCTCAAAATAATCAAGCGCCTTGATAAGATTATCTTCGGCAAGCTCGCCTTGAACGAGGGAGGGATATAGGTAAATATCGGCAAGACAAAATCTTCGTGACACAACGTTTATTATATCTCGCACCGCCGCACCCGTAGGAGAGGTGATAACACCTATCTTTTTGGGCATTGTGGGAATCGGCTGCTTATGCACCTCATCAAAAAGTCCCTCTTCGGAAAGCCTTGCTTTAATCTGCTCGTAAGCGAGATAAAGCGAGCCGACTCCGTCAGGCTCTATTGAGGTTACGTATATCTGCACGGTTCCACCTTGAGAATACAAGGAAACCGAGCCGCGCGCGACAACCTTCATTCCGTCAGACAAGGCAAATTTTAAGCGTTGCCTATGAGAGCGGAACATAACCGCTTTTATTTGAGCGTCCGAATCCTTAAGCGAAAAATAGATATGTCCGCTTCTGTGATCGGTTAAATTGGATATCTCGCCCGAAACGCTCACAGCCGAGAGTGTTTTATTGTCATCAAGCAGTGATTTTATGTAACCGTTTAATTGGGAAACAGTCAACGTTTTGGCGGTATCTCGCTCTCTTAATGCAGAAATATCAATCAAATTAATCTCTCCGTTTATATGCTTCCAAAGCCAGCGCCGCAATTCCGACGGCATTATCTGCAGAAAGCGCAGGCTCGGCGAAAACCGCGTCAAATGATTTTGAAAGCGTATCTTTAATTATAGAATTGGACATTACACCGCCCGAAAAAACAAATCTCGTTTTGCCGTTCTGCGCCTCATAGTTTTCGCAAACGCCGACAAGGCACTTTGATATATAATCAAATACGAACGCCGCCGTGAGCTCTTTGTCGTTTGTCTTTTCAAAAAGCGATATAGCAAGATTTTCGAGCCCCGAAAGATTGAAGCTCAATCCGTTAATTTTAGGCTTTTTAGAGGGAATTTTCTTTGTGTTTGACAAAGCAAGCCTTTCCATCTCACGCCCCGCAGGAAAAGAAAGAGACATATAAACGCCTATTCTGTCAATAACCTGCCCTGCATTCAAATCGTCGCTGCCGCCAATAATTTCAGCATCAAAAGAATCACCCTTTCCTTTCACGGAAAGCATTTCGGTTGTTCCACCCGAAATGTGAAATGCAACGAATTCATCGGAAAGCATTGCAACCTCGCCCGCGGAATAAAGCGCCGCCATTATATGACCGCACTGATGCGAAAACGAATACGACGGAACGGCGGTTGCCGCTGCAATCGAATCTCTCGCACCTATTCCGCAAAGAAAGCAAGGCATATAAGAGCCGTCAACGTTTCGCGGTCTTTCCGAGGCCGCAACCGCAACGAGCTTATTTCCCGATAAATACTTTTTCGCTTCAACCATTGCAAGCGGAAGATTCTTCACGTGAGCAAACACCGCGTCCGATTGACGCAATCCGCGTTCCCCGGCCTTAACGGGCAACGGGAATTTTATGTTAGCAACAAGCTCGCCATTAGGCGTTATAAGAGCAACCGAGGTCGTATAGTTGCTCGTATCAATGCCCATTATCAGCTCGCCCGTCATTTTTTAGCCAATGCCTCTGCGGCAGAGTTAAGCACTCCGTTTACAAACATATATGCTTTATCATCGTCATATTTCTTCGAAAGCTCTATTGCTTCGTTGATTGAAACCTTAGCGGGTATATCCTCCATAAACATCATTTCATAAATCGCAAGGCGAAGTATAGCCTTTGACGCTATGGAAATTCTCTCTTTCTTCCAACCTACAAGGCATTCGTTTATACATTCTTCAATAGCTCTCTCATTTGTATTCACACCAAAGAAAACCGTTTTTACGTAATCATCGCATTCAAGCTCTCTGGATACGGTTGCTTTTTCAAAAATTTCTTGCGCAGTTTCATCGTTTTTGCTAGCTGCTTCAAAAAGAAGAACAAACGCATTTTCTCGTGCTGTCTTTCTGTTCATAAAAAAACCTTTCGAAAAATAAAATATATTTATAATTATTATATAATCTGACCGCTGATTTGTCAACGCATTTATGCAAAAAAATAATAATTATTGCATTTTTATTCATACAGATTGGTTATTTCTTAATTTTTGAGAAAAAGTCTTGAAATTAGAAAAATAATGTGGTAAAATAATATGGCATTTTAATTTAGGAGGGGCAAATGAAAAAGCTTGAAAGTGTTTTACTGTTTGGTTGCGCATATTCCATTTTGATTTGTGCGGTCTTTTATGCTTTTGCGGCAATATCTGGTTTTACAGACGCAGAAATGACGGCTTCAAGATTTTTCCTCATAGTTCTCTTTGGCCAAGTGGTTTCGCTTGCAAATTTCGTAGTTAGGTATGCCCCGTGGCACGTTATTTTGAAATATGCCGTTCATTATCTTGCCCTTTTCGTATCGTTTTTCTTTGTTTTTATCATCGGTGGAAAGATATCGGTCAAGGGCGGTGCAGCAATATTCAGCTCACTTGTGGTGTTCACTTTCTTCTATATAATTTTCTGGCTCATCGCATTCGTTATAAAGAAAGCTTCTTCATCAATAAACAAAAAAGCCGTCTCGGCAGGCAAATCGAAAAAGAAAACCACCGAGAAAGAGCAATACGTTTCGCGCTTCAAATAATGCGCGAATTTATGCGGGCGTGGCGGAATTGGCAGACGCGCCAGACTTAGGATCTGGTGGTACCCCCGTGCAGGTTCAAGTCCTGTCGCCCGCACCAAAAAGGAAAAAGCACCGTTGCGGTGCTTTTTTCTTTTTCAGCCGGGTGATGTGGCGCAGAACCTGCTCCCGAGATTCCCTAATGCAACGACCTTGCTGTTAGCTTATATCGAGGGAGAAACTTTGCAAAACCGCATCTATGCGGTAAGGCAAATTTCAAGCGCTCGCCTTTGTTTTACATTGCGAGCGCAGTTCAACAGTCCTGTCGCCCGCACCAAAAAGAAAAAAGCACCCTTGCGGTGCTTTTTTCTTTTTCCGGCGGGTGATGTGGCGCAGAACCTGCTCCCGAGATTACCTAATCCAACGACCTTGCTGTTAGCTTATATCGAGGGAGAAACTTTGCCGTTTTGCTTTAGCAAATACCGCTCATTTAATTTGAGCG
>JAGBUD010000126.1 GCA_017630995.1 Clostridia bacterium | reverse complement strand
GATGAATTTTGCGGCTTGCGGCGTTTCGATTCTCGGTCAGCTCTTTGGAATAGATAGTCCAATAACGATAATCCAAATGCTTTGGGTAAATATAATAATGGATACGCTCGGTGCGTTGGCATTTGCGGGCGAGCCGGCGCTCGATTACTATATGCGCGAAAAACCAAAGCGTAGAGATGAGCCGATATTAACGCCTAAAATGCTGGGGAAAATCTTGATTTGCGGCTCGTATACCTTGCTTCTTTGCATTGCCTTTTTGAAAATGGATTTCTTTTCCCGTGCTTTTATGGGAATAAATGCTCATGCAAGGTTTATGACCGCGTTTTACGCCTTGTTTATATTCTTTGGAATATTTAATTGCTTTGTTGCAAGAAGCGAGCGACTGTGGATTTTTTCGAATATCGAGAAAAATAAGCTTTTTATATTTATAATGCTCGCAATAGCATTAATTCAGATAATGATGATATATATTGGCGGAGAGCTTTTCAGAACAACACCGCTAAAAATAGGGGAGGTAGTATCCGTCGTTATTCTCGCGTCAACTATAATTCCGTTTGATATAATTTGCAGAATTTTGTCAAGATTAAAATAAAAACAATCTCCGTTTTGCCCTTTTGACGACTCGGTTGGAGCATTTTTATAAAAGAAGAGCAAAACGGAGATTTTAATTCTTAAATTGCGCGATTTTTTTGCCAAAGGTATTGACAAATAGCGAAAAAAATGTTAAAATACAATGCAGTTGCTGGTGTGGTTCAGTTGGTAGAGCAGTTGATTCGTAATCAACAGGTCACCGGTTCAAGTCCGGTCACCAGCTCCAAAGGCAGCAAGCTCGTTTCGAGTTGCTGCCGTTTTTGTTTTAATAGGAGGGGAAAATGGATCTTTGTAATATTTCTGTGATAAAAAGCCTTATGAGCGAAGCGGGAATCGTCTTTCGCAAGGAATTCGGCCAGAACTTTTTGATAAACCGCATGATCCCCGAAAATATAGCCGACAATGCTTCGGTAACCGAGGACTCCCTCATAATTGAAATTGGCCCCGGCATAGGATGCTTGACCAAGGAGCTTGCGCTTCGATATAAAAAAGTCGTTGCTATCGAAATAGATAACGGTCTTATTCCCGTGCTTGAAAAAACTCTTTGCGATTTTGATAACGTAACCGTGATTAACGCAGACGTAATGAAAACGGATATTAAGGAAATCGTCGAGCGATATTCCGATGGTATGCCCGTTTGCGTTTGTGCAAATCTCCCTTACTATATCACCACGCCTATATTGATGTATTTGCTTGAATCCGACGTTAAATTTTCATCAATAACCGTAATGGTGCAGAACGAGGTCGCATCAAGACTTGTGGCAAAAGCGGGAAGTACAGACTACGGAGCAATCACCGCAGTGCTCGGATTTTACGGTAATGCAGAGAAGCTCTTTAAGGTATCCGCCGGATCGTTTATGCCCGCGCCCAAGGTAGACAGTGCAGTCGTTAAAATAGATTTGTATAAGGAAAACGTCTATTTCCCAAAGGACGAAAGATTCTTCAGAAATCTTATAAAAGCTGCGTTTGAAATGAGGAGAAAAACCCTTGTAAATGCTGTGAATTCAAAATTTCCGCATTTAGAAAAGAGCAGAATTGCAGAGTGCTTGGTGTCGCTCGGCTTTCCTGAAACGGTTAGAGGTGAAAGACTTTCAACGCAAAATTTCGTTGATTTGTCAAATCTTCTCGTTTGAGCTTTGCAAAAAAAACGCGTTTGATTTTTTTAAAAAGCAGAAAAGCGGTTGGAGAAAAAATCTCCAACCGCTTTTGTTTATCCTTTTGTCAGACGTCTTCTTTCCAAAGAAGCGAGCGCTCAACGGCGCGTCGCCATTGACGAATCTTCTCGTTTCTCCAATCGTCGCTTTCTTTCGGAGAGAAAGTCTTTTCAATTTTTCTATATTGACGAATTTCGTCGGTGGACTCATAAACTCCAAGTGCAAGACCTGCAAGAAAAGCCGCACCGAGTGCCGTGGTTTCAACGCAAAGCGGTCTTTCTATATCTATTCCGAGTATGTCGGATTGGAAAGAGAGCAGTAGGTTGTTTGCGCTTGCACCGCCGTCAACCTTGAGCGTCTTCAGCTTTATTGCAGTGGAGCGTTCCATAAGGTCAACAACGTCGGCAGTTTGATATGCCATTGATTCGAGCGTTGCTCTAATCACGTGATATTTCGTCGTGCCGCGAGTTATGCCAATTATCATTCCCCTCGCATATGCGTCCCACCAAGGCGCACCTAGTCCTTGGAAAGCCGGAACAACAATAACTCCACCGCTGTCGCTGACCTTTTGCGCATAGTATTCGCTGTCTTGCGCGGACTCAATAAGCTTCAGTCCGTCGCGCAGCCACTGTATTGCCGCACCGCAAGTGAAAACGGAGCCCTCGGTTACATAAGTAACCTTGTCGCCGATTTTCCAGCCTATAGTCGTTAAAAGTCCGTTTGTTGTAATATAGGGTGTATCTCCCGTATTCATAAGCAAGAATGCGCCCGTGCCATACGTGTTTTTTAATTCTCCCTCGTCAAAGCAGCATTGACCAAAAAGCGCCGCTTGCTGATCTCCTGCCACGCCGCCGATTGCAATCTCTGCGCCAAGAATAGTCTTGTCGGTAT
>JAGBUD010000125.1 GCA_017630995.1 Clostridia bacterium | reverse complement strand
TTTGCGGCAACATGTTCTTCAACCGTGTACCTCTGACCGTCACCAACTGGGTGGATAACCATACCGGCAACTACGTGTGGAACGGCAGATGCAGATTCGGTGTTGGCTTCGGCTCCTACAAGCATATCCTTTACGCTTACGACAGCACCACGAGCAATATGTAACGCGGCTAAAGTAAGCGCCTAAAACCAAACGGGGCAGCATCGAATGACGCTGCCCCACCTTAAAAACGAAAAGAGGAAAAGATGACACTTAACGATTTAAAAGATGAAATATCGGCGCTCGGCTTTGACAGCGAAATAAGTGCCGACAAGAATTTTATAATTGCGGTGCGGCGCGCGTTAAGAACGATTTACACCGAGCGCTCGGTTTACAAAACGCTCACACTTGAGCATTATCCGACAGAGCCGAGCCTGATTTTCGAGCTTTTGCGCCATAATCCCGAAAAGAGAGAAGAGTATTTGCTGACAGGCGAGGCTTACTCCTTTAAAACGAGCGGCAGAGGCGCATTTTCGATAACGGAGGGCGGCAAGAAAACCGAGCATAAATTTGACACGCCTACGGCGGTATGGCGCGGTTTTATCTCCTCGGAGGCAAAAATAGAGTTTTACGGAGAGAGTCGGTTTGCGGTTATCTCGCTTGCCACGTTTTCCGCTCTTTCTACCGTGAGAGAGGAAGAAATCCCCCTCTATTCCCACCCGTACGAATACAGAATGAAATCGCTCGCACCCGATTTTCATTCCTTCTCCTCCCTGCCGCTTGACGCAGAAGAAAAAGAAATCTCGGGCGCGCACCTTTTAGACGAAAAGCTGATTTTGCCAAGCAGCTTTAGCGGCAGAGTCAACCTCACCTACAAGGCGGCAGCACCACACGTGAGCCTTGACAACTTGGGCGAGGAACTTTCGCTCCCCTCTGAAATCGAACATCTCGTTGCACTTCTTGCTGCGGCTTACTATTGGCTTGACGACGATGCTGACAAGGCGGAATTTTATCTTTCACTCTACAAGGACGCGCTCCGCGCGACGAGATATAACGATACCCGCCGCCTCGGCGGCGGATACCGCAACGTTACGGGGTGGGCATAATGGGAATGAGAGGAAAAAACGAATACACCCTCACACTGCGCGATATGCGCGGAGTGGACTTCTCTGCCACGACCTCGGAAAGAAAGAGGTTTCGCTACCTTGAAAATATGTATAAGGACTATAGCGGACGCGGCGGCTCGGTAATTGAAAGCGCCCCGGGCTTCAGACTTCTCACCACCCTTGCGGGCGAGATACACGGAATTTACACCCAACGCGACGCATCCTCCGAGGAATACGTGATAGTGCACGCGGGGGACAAGGTATACCGCTTCAATACAAAGGACAAGGATATGATTTTCTCACTTGCCCCGATTTTTGACGCGCGGGATTCAAAGAGCATTGGATTTTTGCTTGGAAATACCTTTTACCTTGTCGACGACGGCGGAATAATCAGAATTGACGATAGCGGCGCGACAAGAAGAATTACAAGCTCCGAGGAGGACGCATACGTTCCGACCACCTATCTCAACGCTCTACCCTTTGAACAGAAAAATCTTCTTATTAATAAATTCAAGGAAAAATACGTGATAGGCGCGGCAGAAACTGTTTCATACGGCACCCCGGACCTCCTTTACGGAATAACGAACGAGGAAAAGGGACTTTGCGCGGTTATCGGAATTTCCCAAGGCTTTCAGGGCGGCGAGATTAATATTCCCGCATACACGAGGATTGGCGGAAAGCTATATAAGGTTTACGAGATTTTCGACAACGCGTTTCTCGAAAGCAGAACGGTTTACAGTGTAAAAATCGCCATGGGCGTTTACCGCGTCGGAAAATTCGCATTTAAGGGCTGCACCGCGCTGCAATCGGTTTTTTGCCCCGACAGCATCGGAATAATTGACACGGGTGCGTTCTCGGGCTGCACGTCACTGCATAAGCTCTACCTTGGTCTTGGTCTTGAAAGGCTTGGTGCGGCGGTTAGCGACGGTTGCGAGTCACTCACGTCGGTTTCCTATGCCTCGAACAAGGAGGACTTTGAAAGCGTCGAAAACCACGAGCTTTTCGACGGGATTTTGTTCGAATACTTTTCCGCTGACCTTTCGATAACGGTTGAAATTCCCGTTTGCACAAGGACGAGAGAAATCCTCACCGTTACCCTTGGTGGCGAGGAGCCTCCCAGCTACTTTCCCATTTGGGAAAACGGCATAATCAAGAGCATAATCTTCCCCATTGACGACAGACGCACAGTTGAGGGCAAGGAGGTTGTGATTTCGGGCGTTTGGGAATACGACTCCGACGCGGAATCGGGTAGTGCGCTTGGTATTTTCGAGAAATGCGGCCATGCGGGTGACGGATTTTCTGCCATTTCGGCTTGCACGGTTTGCGAGAAATTCGACGGGCGCATTTTCCTTTCGGGAAACGCGGAGCTTGGCGGCACCGTATTCTTCTCCGCAAGGGAAACCGAGAAAACAGATGGCAAGCTTTATTTTGGCTCGTACAACTTCCTCTCCGACGGGGTTGGAAGATATCCGATAACGGCAATGCTCGCCTTGGCAGACTCCCTTGCCGTTTTCAAAAAGGGCGACGACGGTGGCGGCAGTATCTTCTACCACACCCCAAAGGAAACGGGCGACGACTTCATACCAAAGACCTATCCGATAGCTTACACCCACAACGGAATCGGAGCTATCGGCGGCGCGATATCCTTTTTCGACGACCCGATATTTATTTCAAAGAACGGAGTTTTCGCTCTCGACAAGCGCACGATAAACCTTGAGCGAAGCATTGCGGCGCGCTCGCATAACGTCAACGCGCGTCTGCTTTGCGAGGACCTCACAAAAGCCACGCTCACCGAATGGTGCGGATACCTTGCCATTGGCATTAACGGGCAGATATTCCTTGCAGATTCAAGAGCGACCTTTACCCACGAAACAGGCTCGCGAGAGTATGAATGGTTCTATTTTAACCACGTTGGAACCTATAAAAAGGCGACACGGGTATATAGATACTCGCATATTGCTCCCGCGGGGTACAAGGTTTTCCCATATCCCGACGAGGTGGCGAGCGGAACCGTTTTCAGCGATATGGGCGAGGACGGGTTTATATATTACGTCAAGAACGCAGATGATAAAATTTGCGTTTACGCCACCGAGGAAATGGTTGGCGGAGAATTTCACCCCCTCACCTACCTCAAATGTATAGGCGATGACCTGCTCCTTTTTGGAACCGACAACGGCGACCTTTGCATATTCAATAACGATATGCGCGGGATTCCGCCCGCGCAGATTTCCATCTCACCCGATTTCAACCTTGAGGAATACAAGGTGGCTTACGGCTCGCGGCTTCACCCAAGCTTTTACGGCTTTCACGACCACGCGATGAGGTGCGCCCTTGTTACCGCTTCGGACAACTGCGGCTTGGGCGGTCTTGCCAAAAACACGGTTAAAAACTCGCTGACCGTCAAATGCGATTTGAGCGGTGCGGGACGGCTGCGCTGCGAGGTTGAAACCGACAAGGCGGGATATAGCGAGCTTTGCGCGCTGCCAAACGAGGCTCCCGATTTTTCAAATTGGAATTTCAGCTCCCTCACCCTCGACTCACGCGATAGCGTTACAATTCCGATAAAGGAGAAAGAAAAGGGGTGGGTTGAAAAGGCGCTCGCGTTTTACTGCGACGATTTTTGCTCACCGATTGCCATTGAAACCGTATCCTACAGATTTACGGTTGCAGGCAGAATCAAATACACCTAAAAGAGAGAGTAAGTCCGACTGCGACTTACGAAAGAGGACGAAGAATGAACACTAAAAAAATCACTAGTTCGGAGATTGAACCCCTCAAGATTGCCGCACTCCCCACAAGGCCGACGGCGCCCACCGCTTTTGGCGGAAAAGGTTACACGCCCACCGAGATGAAGGCGGCATTTGACAAGCTTCCGCTCAAAATAATCGAGAGCTTCAACACCCTCGTTGACGACGTTGAAAGCGGGGCACTCGGAGAATTTCTCATAACTCTTGAGCCGTTTAAGACTATGCAATCCGACATAGCAATAATAAAAGCAAGGCTCGAAATTGAGGAGGTAAACTAATGCTTATTGAATACATAAGGCTCGGCGACACTTACGTGATATGCACCCTCGACGAAAGACGCGAAAGCGAAATAAGGTTTCGCTTTTTAGGCGGCAGCTATACAAAGCTTATCTTGGGCGGAAAGGATTTTTTCCTTAACGGTGACCACACGACAGTTAAAACCGACCTTCTCGGACGCGGCATACTGACTCCGATAATCAAGACCGCAGACGGCAAGGAATTTCTTTGCGAGCCGATAAAATGCGAGGCGGGAAGAATCACGCTCGCAAGGAGCGCCGATGAGAGCGCAAGACTCCTTGCAAAGCACCTCGCCGCATTAACGGAAAAGAACGCAAGGCTCGAAAAGGCATTCTCCGAGCTTTACGTTGCGGTATACGGAAAAACCATATTTTAATTCACGGCATAAGAAGAAAGGAAAATTATGAAAAAGATATTCAAGAAAATTTTATGCGCGGCGGCAATTTGCGCCCTGCTTTTCTCCTTTTCCTTTGCGGCATTTGCAAAGGATAGCGGCGGCGCGGAGAATGAGTCCGCCATCACCCAAGAAGAGCCTTGCGCGCTCGAGACTGCGGGTGGCACCTCAAGCGATGAAAACCTAACGGAAAACCCTTCATACCTCACAGAGAATGAAGAAAAAGGTGACGTTTTAGGCGACACGGGTGCGGACGAGAGCCTATTTCAAGTGATGTATGACTTCACTCTGGAAAACATAGACAAGTTTCTCTCCGCCCTTGCCTTTATAGCTTCGCTCGTGCTTGCGTTTGCATATAAAAAGGGGCTTATCCCCCTTGTGAAAGCCGCCCTTTCAAGCCTTGGCGGCAGCGTTGGAAAATTTGAAAAGCAGGCAAGCTGCGCAATCGAAAAGACCGAGGAAACGGTTAAGTTTCTTTCGGAGAGATTTGCGTTTTGCGAAAACACCGTTGAGGAGCTTTCAAACAGCATAGAGCTTATTTGCGAGAGAATCAGGGAGGCAGACGAGGAGAGAGCCGCAATTCAAAGCCTCAAGGAAGCAATGCTCACCGAGGTGGAAATGCTTTACGACGTTTTTATGCACAGCTCCCTGCCCCAATACTCGAAGGACAACGTGGGTGAGAAAATAAGCGAAATGAAGAAACGACTTGCGGGCGGTGGCGAAAAATGAGCGATAGAAACAGAAAGCTTTTGTTTTCGGCAATAGGCATTATCCTTGCGGTAGTGCCCACCGCGCTCGCGGTGATGTCCTACTTTCCGATTTGGGTCAAGTTGAAG
>JAGBUD010000124.1 GCA_017630995.1 Clostridia bacterium | reverse complement strand
GAAAGTATCTCCGAGGCTATGTAGGTTGCCTCGTATGCACCCGTCGACGAAAGGGATTCGTCAAGCAAAATCATACTGTTTTCGGTTACTGAATCGAATATTTCTTTAAGGCGGGCACATTCCTCGCCAAGTCTACCCTTGTCTATCGTATCGTCGGCACCCTCGGGGAAATGGGTGTAAATTCCGTCAACAACCGAGATTTTCGCGCTCTCTGCGGGAACGGGCAATCCGAGCTGGCAGAGCGCTTGCGAAGCACCCACCGCAACGGTGATAACCGATTTTCCGCCTCTGTTGGGTCCGGTAAGAACGTATATTCTCGCCTCGTCGTCAAACTCAAAGTCGTTAGTTACGATTTCATCATCTATCATAAGCGCAACGCGCGGGTTATAGAGTCCAACCGCGGAAAACGCCTTATCCTCCATAGGCAAGACCTCGGGCATTGTGACCGTGCAGCCGGCGTGCTCGGAGAGCCTTTTCATAAGCTCGGTTGACCTTGAAACAAACTCGATTTCGGGCAAAAGACGAAGCAAGAAATCGGTGTTATCAAGCACGTAGCTTGCAACGATATTTCTCCAGCCCTTGACGGAGGAGCGGAAAACGTCCTCTATCGCGCCGTTGAACGCGCTGATAAGCGCTTCCTTGCGGTTTTCGCTCTGTCCCTTTGAAAAGGGGGTGAGGGGCGCTATTGCCGTAAAGGCGTCGTTTTTAAATGAGAAGCGAAGTATTTTATCAAGCATTTTGCCCGATTTGAACGGCTCGGAATTTACCGATATAACCGCCGCGGATTCGGGGCGAAGCTGACGGTCAAGATTAACGCCGACGGTAATACTCTTAACGTCGTGAACGTGCGAGGAGAGCGCTTCAAGCTTTTTATTAAGCTCGCGGAAATAGTCGGATTCGGAGAGTCCGATAATGAAATCCGCAAGGGTTGTGAACGCCGTGCTCTGCATTTTATCGCGCACGGGTGCCAGTCCCTCCTTGATTGTTTCAATACAGGTGACGTAAAGCTCGATTTCGGTAATGCTGTAAAGATAGGAATCCGCCGCGCTGTCATTTTCCTTATCGAGAATGCGAAGCTGCATTATATCGTCGAGAATCGGGTGCGCCTTTGAGAGCGTTTCGCGGATTTCGGGAATACGCATCATATCCGAAACGGTTTCTTGGCGGTACTTTATAACCTCGGGGTCAGAGGTGAAGAAATCGGTGAGCGAGCAATTCTTCAGCCCGAATATTTCGTTAAGTCCAAGCTCCTCGCAAACGTCGTCGCTTATATCGGGCAGATTATTTCTGTCCGCATGGTATGCTTGCGACTCTTCGCTCGGATAAAGTAGGCTTATAAATTTATTTTCCATAGCTACTCCTTAAATCAGATAACGTTTATTTGGCATGCCGCCATTGCCGAAAGGGCGGTTGCGTGGCTTTCTTCGGTGACACCGCGGCAAAGCGCCGAATTGACGGTTATTTCGCACTCGGGAAGCGCCGCCTTTAAAAGAAATGCGTTTGAGATAACGCAGATATCCGTGCAAAGACCGACGATCTCAATCTCTGATATCGGCTCTCTCTCGTTTTCGCGCTTCATAGCCTCGGCAAGCTCGGTTGAGCCAAAGGTGATTTTATCGAATATTCTCGCACCGAGTGGCACCTTTATTTCATCGGCTATCTGCCAGCCGTGAGTATCCCTTACGCAGTGGGTGACGGGGAGATGACGTCCCTCTCTCGTTTGCAGGTATGAATCAAAATGCGTGTCCCTTGTGAAGATAATCTCACCCGAAAACTCCGCAATTTTTTTTGCGACGGGGGAAACTATTTCTTCCGCCGCGGCACTGCCGAGAGCACCGTAAATAAAATCGTTTTGCATATCGACAACCAGAAGTATTTTTCTCATTGCACACCGCCTAAAAATATTTTCATGAATATTTTAACACAAACGCGCGCCATTTTCAATCATAAAAGCAAGATTTATTTAAAAATATTTTCACACGAGGCTTTTCGCGTTGATTTCAAATATTTTAAGGTCGCGCCCGCACCCGCATTGCCCCCCACTTTTTCCTTCCGCAAATTCTTTCGGTTAGTGGATATTGCACAAATTCGCGCCCCGAAAACACCGCTTTTTTGGAACCAAATCATACTTACAGGCGGCAAATTTAATGTTAAAATGGATTTGCCGAGGAGGAGAGTGCACCGCTTGCGATTTCGAATAGAGGTGGCGCACCGTGTCAAATTTACTGCAGAAATTCGACCTTATCCGCGGCAACTTGGAGGTGTTTTAAAAATATGGGAAAGGGAGTTAAATACGAAAAGGATTTGCCAAGAAGGCTTTACACCTATTTCGCCACGTACAAGGAAGCGGTTGGCGCACCGAGTCTTTCAAAATTTGCAAGAAGCATAGGTGCCACCGTTGACGAGCTTGAAAAATTCAAGAGGCACAAAAAATTTCGCGAGGCTTGCGAGGAATGCAACGAAATCAGGAGGGATTACCTCATAGACAATGCGCTGTGCAAAAGGTTCGACAGCTCCTTTACGAAGTTTCTTTTGGCTGATGAATTCGGTATGGGTGAAAAGAGGGATAGCGGGGGTGAAGACAGAATTGACG
>JAGBUD010000123.1 GCA_017630995.1 Clostridia bacterium | reverse complement strand
GTCTTGACTCTGCTTTTCCGCTTGCAAGGTCAACGTAACGAATGTAAAGAGAAATCTTGTTGTTCTCATTAAGATTTGTCCATATTTCATTTGTGAATGCGTCTATATCGGAGGAAATCTTAACTCTTTCGGGCTCACCCTGGAATGTGGGGATAGGATTTCCGTCACATACGTAGGTGTGGATAAAGTGGCCAAGACCTGCTATTGAGTTGTACTCATAAAAATATCTGTTGGTTGCGCTACCCTCTGCGTCTGCACTCTTGAGAATGCTCATTTCATAGGTGAAATCACCGTTAGCAAAGGTCATAACACCGCTGATACGAGGGGTGAAGTTGGGAGCGTCGGGCTCGAAATCACGAGTTCTGAGCGCTGCTCTCATATCCTCTCCCTTGGATATGTAGTTATATATCGTATCGGTCTGGTCGCCGTTTGTTACGATAAGCTTGTTTTCAAAGCTTCTTATTGCCGCATAGATAATCAACGAGGGGTCGGAAACCTTTGCGTAATCGTGAGGCTCTGTGAATATCTCGCCATTCTTTTCGGTGAAAACTCTGTTTCTTGAGTTTTCGCTTCTACCCATTATGAAATATGCGGCAACGGCATATTTACCGTCCTCGCTCTTTCCTATTATTATTCCTCTGCCGGGATAGGTGTTGGGTGCAAGAAGTGCGCCCGGATTTGCAACATCATAAATATTAGCCATTGTCTTTATCCTTTATTTCCTTACATATTTTTTCGCAAGAAAGCGGCAATATCTTCCATTCCGCCTCCTCCATTATTCTTTTTTGAAGAATCTCGGGAGTATCTCCCTCGCGCACCTCAACCGCCTTTTGCATTATGAT
This sequence comes from Clostridia bacterium, assembly GCA_017630995.1. The sequence continues at coordinate 3,881 of JAGBUD010000123.1, read as the reverse complement.
TTTTCCGCCATCGGGAATTTCATTAACGAAATGCACGGTTGCACCGCTGACCTTTACGCCGTAGCCGAGAGCCGCCTCGTGCACTTTAAGGCCGTAGAAGCCCTCGCCGCAAAACGACGGAATAAGAGAGGGATGAACGTTTATAATTCTGTCCTTATAGTGCGAGGTAAATTTTTCGGAAAGAATACACATAAATCCCGCAAGAACGATGAGGTCGATTCCCTCCTCGTCTATCTTTTTCATAACGTCAGCTTCGAAATCTGCGGCGCAGGGGTACTTTTTCTTTTCAAAAACAGCCGTCGGAATACCTGCATCCTCCGCGCGCTTCAGCGCATAAGCGTCGGGCTTATTGGAAATAACGAGCGTGATTGTTCCGCTTTTTATTATACCGTCCCTCTCTGCCGCGATAAGCGCACCGAGATTGGTTCCGCCGCCCGAAACGAGAACGCATATTTTCGCTTTGCTTAACATAAAACCACGCCCTCTTCGCTTTCGATTATCTCACCGAGGATATAAGCGTCCTCACCGTGAGAGCGAAGAATTTTTATTGCGCGCTCAACATCGTTCTTATCAACAACAACGCTCATACCTACACCCATATTAAAGGTATTGAACATATCTCTTTCGGGAATGTTGCCTTCCTTTGCTATAAGCTTGAATATAGGAAGAATCTTAACGTCGCTCTTGTTTATCTTCGCACCGAGTCCCTGAGGAATGGAACGGGGAATGTTCTCATAGAATCCGCCGCCCGTTATATGGCTGATACCCTTAACCTCAACCTCTTCGAGAAGAGCAAGAATGCTCTTTACGTAAATTCTGGTGGGAGTGAGAAGGGTTTCGGCGATAGTCTTTCCGCCAAGCTCCTCGTTGGGAACGTAGAGAGAATCGGGGTTATTATCTATACCAAATACCTTACGTATCAAAGAAAATCCATTGGAATGAATACCGCTTGATGCAAGGGCGATAACCACGTCACCCTTAACCATTTTGCTGTTATCGAGAATCTTTTTCTTATCTACGATACCAACTGCAAATCCCGCAAGATCATATTCATCAACAGGCATAAGACCGGGATGCTCAGCGGTTTCACCACCGATAAGAGCGGCACCGGACTGAACGCAACCCTCAGCAACACCCTTTACGATGTCTGCAATCTTTTCGGGATAGTTCTTGCCGCAAGCAATATAGTCAAGGAAGAAGAGGGGCTTTGCTCCGCAGCAGATAATATCGTTTACACACATAGCAACGGCGTCGATACCTATCGTGTCGTGCTTGTCCATCTTTATAGCCATCTGAACCTTAGTTCCGCAGCCGTCGGTTCCTGAAACGAGAACAGGCTCTTCCATTCCCGCGATAGGAAGACCGAAGCAACCGCCAAAGCCTCCTATATCGTCAAGGCAACCCTCGTTTTTAGTTCTAGCGATGTGGGCCTTCATAAGCTCAACGGCTTTGTAGCCCGCGGTAATGTCAACGCCCGCATTTGCGTAGCTTTCGGATCTTGAATTTTTCACTTTCTGTTCTCGCTTTCTTATTTTTTATTTTCAGAGATTTTATTATCGTACTTTGATTTGTAGACGGAGGGTTCCTCTGTGGGATACTTTCCGTCAAAGCAGGCGGTGCAATATCCCGAGCAGGTTCCGCCCTCACCAAGACGCGTTACGTCCTCAAGGCGCAGATATGCAAGAGAATCAGCGCCTACGATTCTGGTGATTTCTTCTATGGTGTGATTATTCGCTATCAAAACTTCCTTTGACGCGATATCCGTTCCGTAATAGCAAGGATTAAGGAATACGGGAGCGGAAGAACGCAGATGAACCTCGGTTGCACCCGCATTGCGAAGAAGACGTACTATTCTTGCACTCGTGGTTCCTCTTACTATAGAGTCGTCAACAAGAACAACTCTCTTTCCCTTTACTGTTGAAGCTACGGGATTGAGCTTTATTCTTACGAGATCCTCTCTTGCGCTCTGTCCCGGAGCGATAAAGGTTCTTCCGATATATTTATTCTTAATAAGTCCTATGCCGTAAGGAATTCCCGAAGCTTCGGCATATCCGAGAGCGGCGTCAAGTCCCGAATCGGGAACACCGATAACGACGTCTGCCTCGACGGGATATGCGGTTGAAAGGAGCGCACCCGCCCTCTTTCTTGCCTCGTGAACCGATTTGCCGCAAATATGCGAATCGGGACGTGCGGTGTAGATATACTCAAACACGCAGAGAGCCTCGGGCTTCTTGCCGCAATGATCCTTGATTGACTTTATTCCCTCAGATGAGAAGACAACAATCTCACCCGGCATAATTTCTCTTACAAAGGTTGCTCCAACCGAATCGAGCGCACAGGTTTCGCTTGCAATAACGTATTGTCCGTTATCTCTCTTTCCGTAGCAAAGAGGGTGCATTCCGTTGGGGTCTCTCGCAGCGATTATCTTTCTGGGCGACATAAGAAGCAAGCAATATCCGCCCTTAAGCTTTCCGACTGCCTTTGTAACCGCTTCTTCGATTGAAGACGAGGAAAGGCGCTCCTTTGTTACAACGTAAGAAACAACCTCCGCGTCCGACGTTGTGTGGAATATCATTCCCTGCATTTCAAGCTCAAGCTTAAGCTCTGCCGAATTCACAAGTCTGCCGTCTGTTGCAATGGCGAGTCTGCCCTTCATATGATTAACAACGATAGGCTCGGCATTGTTTTTATCCTTTGTGCCAAGTGTTCCGTATCTTACGTGACCGATAGCCATATTTCCCGCACCGAGATTTTCGAGCGTTTGCTTTGAGAAAACGTCGTTTGTCAATCCCGAATTTTTGTACGTAGAGAATACACCGTCATCGTTAACCACGATTCCCGCAGATTCCTGACCTCTGTGCTGAAGAGCATAAAGACCGTAATAAACACTGGAGGCGACGTTAGTTTTCTCGTCACCTATAATTCCAAATACAGCCATATTAAATTTACCTCACAAAATTATGCGTTGTACTTTTCTTCTACAGCGCGGTTCTTCTCTATAACCTTTTCCTTTGCGGCAGCTCTTGTTGCAACAAGCTTTTCATAAAGCTCCGAATCGGAGAGAGCAAGAATTTGCGCAGCGAGATGCGCCGCATTTGCCGCTCCGTCTATTGCAACGGTCGCAACGGGAATGCCCGACGGCATCTGAACGGTGGAAAGGAGCGCGTCCATTCCGCCTATATTTTTAGAGGAAATGGGAATACCTATTACAGGGAGATGAGTGTTTGCGGCAACTGCGCCGGCAAGGTGCGCTGCCATACCCGCAGCCGCGATAATTACGCCAAATCCGTTATCCTTTGCCTCGGATACGAACTTCGCCGCTTCAAGCGGTGTTCTGTGTGCGGAATAAACGTGAACCTCAAAGGGTATACCGTATTCGCGCAAAACGTTAATTCCTTTTTCAACTATAGGAAGATCGCTGTCACTGCCCATTATTACAGCAACTTTTTTCATACTTTTATCCTCGCATATCTTTATAAAATAAAACATATATATTTTACCATAAATTATATAGAAAAGTCAAGGGCTCTCTTTTTTGTATATTTAACAAATTTTGGCCTTAAATTTGTCGCATTTTTAAGGAAAATAAAAAAATTTGCTTTTTTTGAAAAAAACTATGTACAAATTCATATTTTTGTGCTAAAATAACAGTTACGGAACTATTTTTTGTATTTTATAGCCATTAAGGCGAGGAGATTATCATGAAAAAGATTTACACAGGTAAAACAAAAGACGTTTACAAGCTTGACAATGGCAACGTTCTTCTTAAGTTTAAGGACGATTGCACCGGAAAAGACGGCGTTTTTGATCCCGGAGAAAACTCTGTAGGTCTTACCATCGAGGGATTGGAAAGGCAAACCTTCAGACCTCCATTTACTATT
>JAGBUD010000013.1 GCA_017630995.1 Clostridia bacterium | reverse complement strand
CGTTCCTTGAAATCCACGAATCCGACGTAACAATCCGTTGGTATGATCCCGAGCTTGGCTTTGGTAAAATCGGCAAGGATAACGTGTATAAAATCAATAGCACAACGTTTGACGTCGAGGTCTTCGCTCCAAAAGCACAAAAGGGAAATCTCGCAATATTTCAACTCCCTGAATTTGAGCTCAAGGAGCGCATAGACTTCGAAAAATGCGCCAAGGAAAACCCTAACGGAGTCGACACGGGACTTCGCGGTAAGGATTTGGTTTCGCCAAGACTTCTTGAAAGACTTAAGGGCGACGGCTTTATCTGCAAGGTAACCGACGAGGGAAAAATCCATATCGTCGGATTTGCTCCGAAAACTCCCACGGACACTGTGGATATCCCCGATTACGTTCACAGAATAGAATCGGGAGCATTTAAAAATAATTCCTCAATCAAAAACGTTTATACCAAAGCAAAGGAAATCGGAGCAGACGCGTTTCGTGACTGTAAAAATATCGAAACGCTTCTTCTCTTTGACGGTATCGAAACGCTTGAGCCGAATATATTTGAATCGGAAAAGCTCACCGAGCTTGAAATACCCGCCACGGTAAAGCTGGTGCGCAACTACTCATTCTTCCACTGCAAAAATCTCAAAAAGGTCAGATTCAGCGATAAATCGAAATGTGACGTTGAGCATATGGCGTTTCCCATCGACTGCGAAATAATTGACGAGGCAGCGCCCAAGGCGCCCGAAAAAAAGGAAGAAGAGCATAAGGAGCGCAAATCGCTTCTTTCAATGCTTCTCTCGCCCCTATCGGCAATGCGCTCGCTTCTCAAATCCACGTCGTCGATAACCTTTATTGGAGCCGCGCTGATGGCGGTATACGTCGTTCTTGCAATGACGGGCGCTATTCAGTATCTCTCGTGGGAGTCAAGGCCGATATCCCCGTCGGACAATATATTCTTCGGATATGAATGGGAGCTTGGTGCGCTCGGTGTTATGCTTTTCGGCAAGATTTCGGGCAGCGGAATTTGGGGAGTATTTATATTTATTGCAGCGCTTCTCGTTCTTCTCATCGGCGGACTTATCGACATAATTCTTTACGTGCTTATGTTCCTCGTCCTCGTGGCATTGCCGATGATCGTGCAGGTGCTTTTGCAGCTTCTCCTTATATTCGGTTTCCCCGCGATTATCCCGATTGGCGCGTTTGTTCTCATATTCACCGCAAGGCGAAAGCTTCCCCCGATTTTGACGTTTTTAATTAGCACGCCCTGCGCGGTTATCTATTTTATGAACCTTGCAAGTTATCTTTGAGATTTGTAAATCTTAACCCCAAAACGAAAAAAGGAACGAAATAAATATGGAAAACAAAAAGCCTATAGCATTTCTTATATTCAAAATCTTGGGATTTTTGGGCGTTGCGCTTGCAATCGCGGCAATGGCTCTTGCTATTCTGGGATTCGGTGATTTTGAAAGCAATAACTTTATGATTGGCTCGATTCTCTTTCCCGTCGGCACCTTTGTCGGCATATTCGGATTGGTTTTCGGCTTTCGCCCCGAAATTGCAAGGCTGAATGCCAAAACGGCAAAATACGTTCAAAGCGAAATCAAGGACGACCTTGCCGACATAGCAACCGCCAATGCAGAGATCAACGCCCAAGCGGTAACAACCATTGCAAAATCGGTCAAGGACGGCATAGAGGACTCAATGTTTTGTAAATACTGCGGCGCAAAAATAGATGCAGACTCCGCATTTTGCAAAAAATGCGGCAAGCAGCAATAATTCCGCAGCAAAAAATCAATAAAGAAACAGCGCAAGCCACCCTCGCGGTAAGGCTTGCGCTTTTCTTTGCGTTGTGTCAATTAGCTTTTGCAATATTCTGTAATACTTTCGTGAGTGATTAAATCCTTTAACTCATCGTATGCGGGCAAAAGAACCTCGTATGCGCGGTTTATTGCTGCAAAGTCACTTTCGCGAATCAAGAGAGCGGGGGTTGCGCCGTTAAGTGCGCCAGAGTTCTTTTCCTTGAAATCCTTTGCAAAGCTGGATATAACCTCTTCCTGAATGAAAATCATAGGAATTTCGTAGCTGACGGATTCGTATTCTTCCTTTTCCTCGTTGTATACGTATCCGTAAACAGTCTTGAATTCTATGTCGTAACGTCTTGATAGGGATTTTGTCACGTAGGATATACCCATAAGCTTCGTGTGAAGGGTATCATCGGTTATTCCGTTTATGTATATCGTGTCTGCGTTATCGACGTTCATTTGATCAATCTTCATAATAGAGTTAATGCCTTGCAGATTATAAAGCGGGAACCAATATGTGTTGTAAACGATACCCTTTAAGTCCTCGCGAACCTCGGAGCCAACGTATTTTCCGCTTTCGTTATCGTAAATTTCGCAGTTGCGGCTGACGCTTGCGGGAATAAAATCGCCCTTTGTTCCGATAACGGTGGTGTAGCTTTCGCCAATCTCTATCATCGCGCTCGTCGCGGTTACCTCTACACCCGAAACGGTCAGGAATTCATAGAACATACCTACAGTATGTCCGTCCTTGTTTCTAACGAATTCCAGCTGCGTTGTTGCGGAGTCTAAAATATCAACCGCAATAAGCAGTGCGTTTTCGGTTACGGTGTATTTGAGAACGGTTGTTTCAGTAAGCTGAATTCTGGCGCCGTAATATGATTTCGTCACGTTGGAGAAAAGCTCAACTGCAACGGGGCCAATGCTTGCGCTCAAAATATAAGAGTCACCGTCAAGCGCTATGCTGAACGTAATTCCCGCAACCGTGTCGGTATAAAACTCGACGTCCTCCGGATTTTTGTCAAGGAAATTTGTGTACGACGCCTTTATGAGATTCATAGAATTCATAATCACGTTTACGTAAGGAATAGCGGCGGACGTTTTATTTAAAACGCCGTAAACAACGTTCATCTGCTTTCCTATTCCGCTCTGCGGAATAGCACTAACGCTAACGAAGCTTGAGTAATTCGGAACGGTTGATACGGTGTGTGAGTTTTCAGAGAAGCTATCGGGGAGAAATTCCCAAGGGTCAGGAGCCGTTCCGAATGAGTTAATAACTTTTGCGGCCAGCTCGGTAACGTTGAT
>JAGBUD010000122.1 GCA_017630995.1 Clostridia bacterium | reverse complement strand
TCCATAAGCTTCAGCATCTCCTTGTCAATAAGAAAGTCTGTTCGCTTTTTGTCCCACTTAACGCAGTTTAAAACCATATCGATGCTTGGAAGAATCTCGGCAATAGACTCCTTGGTGCAGAGCATAGTGCTTATTTTGCTCCCATAGCTTGACAGGAGATTTTGAAGAACTCCCGTGTTTATATCCATAACCGTGCAACACGCACCGAGCGCAAAAAGCACCTCAAGCGCGCTTTTGCCAACAACACCTGCGCCGAGAATAAGCACGTTCATTCTCGGTGCACCCGAAAATCCGCCCACGAACTTTCCTTTTCCGCCGTTTAGCGTTAGCATAGATTCAAGCCCAAACAGAGCGCCTTGCTTGCCCGCCGCCTCGCAGTTTGCCGAGCCGTAACGGTGTGAATCCTCTGCGGTGAACGCAATAGCTTGGCTTTTTAAGATTGCGTCAACCTCGTCCGAATGTCCCGCGGGGTGAATGCACCCCAAAAGTATCTGATTTTTTCGCATAAGCGGATATTCTTCGGGTGCAAATTCCTTAACCTTTGCAACCATATCGCACCCCGCCCAAATCTCCTCCCTTGAGCCTACTATCCTTGCACCTGCCGCGACATATTTTTCATCGGAGAATCCCGCTGCCTTGCCGCAATCGTGCTGCGCCCAAACCGTATGTCCAGCAGAAACTATGCTTTTAACCTCTCGCGGCGTGCATATAACTCTGTATTCACCCGCTTTAATATCTTTGAGAATTCCAAGTACCATATTTTTCTCCTTTGGGAATAATATATAATCTTATTATGTCCGCTGCGCAAAAAGTTAAAACACGCCAAAAACACAAACAGCGTGTATATGAAATATCACTCATCAAGGAGCGGTGTTGACATAAAAAACAAAACGTGGTAAAATCATTATAGAAGAAAAGGCAGAAATCAGATTAACGTTTTAAATTCACGAAAGGGAAAAATATGATTTTTGAAAAGCAGATAGTAAACGGCTATAAGGGAATGATATTCACTCGGTGCGACGATACCGAATCGGTTTTTTATTTCTCGGCAGATGATTTTCCGGGATTGAATAGTGAAAAATACAGCTTTAAATCACATATGGGACATAGCTTGCAAGGATATATCTATAGCTATGAAAATCCTATCTCCGAAAGACTCGTGGTTTTTGACCACGGATTCGGCGGCGGACACCGCGCATATATGAAAGAAATCGAAATGCTTTGCCGCCACGGATACCAAGTCTTCGCTTACGATCACACGGGGTGTATGGAATCGGGCGGCGAGTCACCGAACGGACTTGCGCAGTCGCTTGCCGACCTCAATGACTGCATTGAGGCAATTAAGGCGGACGAGCGCTTTTCGGGAATGACTTTATCGGTTATGGGGCATAGCTGGGGCGCGTTTTCAACGCTGAATATCTCGGCGCTTCATTCGGAAATTACCCACGTTGTCGCAATGTGCGGTTTCGTTTCCGTCGAGGAGATGACAAAGACGTTCTTTTCGGGGATCCTTAAAGGATATCGCAAGGCGGTATTTTCGCTTGAGCAGGAGTCAAATCCCAAATTCGTTAATTTCAATGCGGCAGAGTCGCTTTCAAATTCTTCCGCAAAGGCGCTTCTTATATATTCCGCTGATGATAAGCTATGCAAAAAGAGTCACTACGATATACTCTATTCCGCGCTAAATGACAAGGAAAACGTTAGCTTTTTGCTCACCGACAATAAGGGTCATAACCCCAATTACACAGAGTCTGCGATAGAGCAGCTCTCCGTTTTCACAAAGCAAAGAGCAAAGCTTCTGCGAAACAAAAAGGCAACAGCAGAGGATAAAAAGCGGTTCGTTGAGTCCTTTGATTTTGACAAAATGACCGAGCAGGACGAGAGCGTTTGGAGGATTATATTCGAGCACCTCGACAGCTGACGGATAAATAAAAGCCGGTTATCTTACTTACGGGTAAGACAACCAGCTTTTTCTTATTTAAAATCCTTTGCTTCAGCCTTTAAAACCTCAAGAAAGGCTTTTACACATTCTCTTGTATACGTGCCCTTGGGAAGAAAGGCGTAAGTTAATCTTTTTGTGTTTTCAAGCTCCTTGAATTCAAGATAATCGGAGTGCTTTTTGCGCCACGCGGCAGGGGTTATGGATATTCCGAGTCCCATACTTATATATCTTCGAAGATACGACGTATCGTAGGTTTGAATTGCGATGTTGGGATAAAATCCTGCTTCTTGGCAAGCGTCAACCGTTATCTTTTTTATGTTGCTTTGAGAGGTGAGGGTTATGAAGCGCTCGTTTTCCAAATCCTTGACGCTGACGCGCTCCTTTTTTGCGAGCGGGTGCGTTTTGCTCATAGCTACGCAAAGGCCATCCTCAAAAAGCAAAACCTTATTGCGATATTCGTGCGGAAACGAGTCGGAGATAAGCATATCAAAGGTTTCCCCGGGCTCTTGATTATGATGAATTATAAAATTCATTTTGGGGTATTTTTCTATGAATTTTTCAATAGCACGGGTAACGATTCCGTAATTCGTTCTGCAAACGAGGCGTATATCACCGTTGAAATTGATTTTCGAATCCTTAACGCATTGCTTTCCGTTTTCAAGCATTGCCAAGGCTTGAGAGGTGTATTCAAAAAATTTTTGTCCCTCGTTGTTTAATTCAACGCGGTTTCCTCTGTGATTGAAAAGCTCAACGCCAAGCTCGCTTTCAAGTCTTTTTATCGACTGCGATATGTTAGATACGGGAACGAAAAAGTTTTTTGCCGTTTGGGAAAACTTTTCGGTTTTTGCGGCGTCGCAAAAATATTTTAACTGTAAAAGCTCCATAATAACCTACCAATTTCGTTTTTATTATTTTACCACAACTCACTTTCACTGTCAAGTTAAACTTTGTATATGTTATTTCATTATTTACAGTTAAGTAAAACTGTGATATAATAAACAAACTAAATATTTTCAATATATTTACACGGAGGATAAAATGAAAAGTAAATTTTTGAGAGCTGTAGCATTAATTTTGATTCTTAATTTTTCTTTCCTGTGGCTTGTTTCTTGCGAGGAAAGCCATGAGCATGTATTTTCTCAAACCTATTCGTTTGATGAAAATTCTCACTGGACAGAGTGTGCGTGCGGAGAAAAATATCAGACAGAAAATCACACGGGTGGCAATGCAACCTGTAAAAGACAGGCAAAATGCGACGTTTGCGGTGAGCGCTACGGCGAGCTTGCGGAGCATAGCTTTGTTATATTAAAGGAAACTACTGCACAAACTCATTTGTACAGATGTACGTGCGGTGAGGAAAAGGGCGCAGAGGCGCATAACTTCAGCGTCGTTATTCGCTTTAACACAAGTAAGCACTGGTTAAAGTGCGCTTGCGGATACGAGGAGGGTGCAAAGGACCATACCCTCGTTGCAGGTGTTTGTGACTGCGGATACAGAACTCCCGAAGCAGATCATGTGCACGATTTCAATATTTTGAGATGCGACGGTGATGAGCATTGGTATGAGTGTGCTTGCAAGGAAAGCACAACACCCGAATCGCATAAGGGCGGTGCTGCAACTTGCGAAAAGCAGGCTGAATGCGAGGTTTGCACTATGAGCTACGGCGAGGTTGCAGCGCATAGCTACACCGTTTTGAAGATAAGCGAAAGCGAGCATTGGTATGAGTGCCTTTGCGGCGATAAGGCAGAAGCTGTGTCGCACGATTTTGTCGGAGGAGCTTGCGTTTGCGGATATGAAGCTCCCGATCAATCTCACGTTCACGCATTTACCGTTGAGAAGTTCAACAAAAAGCAGCACTGGAATGAGTGCGAGTGCGGTGTTTTTGCCACCGAGGAAGCTCACAAGGGCGGAAATGCAACGTGCGAGCAGAGCGCGGTTTGCGAGGTTTGCGAGCAGTCTTACGGTGAGCCGCATCACGATTGGAATGACGGCGAGCTTTCTCTTGCTCCCACAGTTGATTCAACGGGATTTATTACCTATACCTGCCTTGACTGCAACGATAAGAAGAACGTAATCGTTGAAGCGGGTGCAACGGTTATTACCCGTGCGGATATTGAGGAAGCTATCGTTGACGTCGCGTGGGCGTATTATATGAAAGGCGATAAGCTTCAGTACGATTCCATAGCTCTCTCGGCTATAAGCAATCACTATGGCGGAACCTGCCGTCACACAAGAGAGGTTTCTCCCGAATACGGCACTAGTGACACAACTATTTTCTCTGTTTGTACAGGATATCCGACAAAGGTATACATGGAAGCGATTGAGCGCTACATTTGGGAAAACAAGTATTCTCCCAACGGCGTTGTGACGCTGTGGTTCTGGGTTGCTTCGGATAATCAAAGCGAGGAAAGCTTTAGAGATTATTACGAGAATGAATCCGATCCCATAACTGAAAATGACAGAGATACAGCTATTCTTCGTTGGGCTGACTATGAAAAGTATATTGTTGACGAAGCAGAAGAGTTGCCATACGCTGAAAGCCTTGGCACCTTTGATTCAACCTCATTTACGGATTGGTATAAGAAAGGAACTCTTGAATATTACAATGCAGAGGGCGAGGACGCTTATTCTTATTACCTCAACGGAAGAAAGATAGACGTTTCCGAAGCAAAGGGACTTGTTCTCGAATATCTTACCGAAAAGAATAAGGACGGCGAATACGTAAACTTGCGTCCCGGTGACATTCTTACCGAGGACACTCATACTCTTCTTTATATCGGAAACGGATACGTTCTTGACTGTAACGGATACAAGTATGATCTGGTAGGTGGAGTAGATAAGGTTGAAGCAAACGGTTCGATTTACGGCAGAATGAAGACTATTGAAGCAGTGCTTAACTCCGCAGTAACCGATTTCGTAGTAACAAGACCTCTTGATTACTATACCTATGACCTTGATTCCAACCCCGCAAACGATATAATCAAGTATGAGGGCGAGGATATTGAAATAACCGAGGCTACCTACAGCCGTATGGAAACTCCCGCTATGGAGATTGACAGAACGGTTAACATCACTCCTTACGGAACCGCAAATCAGGGCGAGGAGCTTGTTTATAAGGTTAAGATTTCCAATAGAACCGACGAGGCTAACTACACTAAATGGCGCAACGCTACCCAAAAGGGATATGCGGGCGAGGATTATAACGGCGTCGTAATCACGGAGATAATTCCCGAGGGCACAACGTTTGTTTCGGCAAGCGAGGGCTACACGATTGAGAACGGTGTTCTTACGTGGACGGTTGACGTTTTCCGCGGTCAGAGCGTTGAAGTTTTCTACACTGTTAAGGTTAATGCAGAGATTGGCAGTGTTATCACAAGCGAGGGCGGCAGTGTTAATAACATTCCCTCGAATTCCATAAGCAACAGAGTTGGCGGAGAGGCGCTTTCCGAGGAAGCAAAGAATATTCTTCTTGAGATTGCAGCGTCGGGTGCCAGCGGCTGGAGTGATACCTACGGAACAGACCTTGCATTTGCAGAGGCTATCTATGCGGCAATGGGTATGGAGCTTGATTTGCCCACGCTTGAAGCTATCATAGAGAATATGTTTACACCTACCTACATAGAAAAGGTGCTTTCTATGACCGTTTACTATAAGGATATAGACAGCCCCATGGTTATGTATATGCCGCAGGAAAATGTTGGCGAGGAATACGAGCTTGTTCAAAAAATGCTTGTTGACGGTTACCTTGGCGGATACCGACTTTACAACGTTGATTTGGAAAAATTCAAGGAGCAGGGAATAGAGGGCTTTGATTTCCCCGCTGAGCTTGATAAAAACATTCTCGAATTTGACTTTGGATACCTTGAGGTCGGCGATATTCTCGTTTATGCCACTGCGAAAAACAGAGGTGACACGGATATGACAAGCGAGGTTGGTTCATCAAGAATTTTGATTTACGTTGGAAATGAAACGTTTATTGAAATGTCATCAAGTGCAGAGGGCGCGGTTTACAGCGGTGAAGATGCAAACGAAATCCTTGCAACCTCATTCAAGAATACGAATGATCTCTTCTTCCTGCTTCGTCCCTCGCAGGTAATGGAAAGCGCTGAATAAAAGCAATTTTATTCGCGGCGTGCGCTTTTTTCGATTGCATTATTTTAAAACGTGTGATATAATTAATAAAAAATATCGTAGAGGTTTTTTATGTTTAGAAGCGGAAAAATGTGGGATAAAAAGGCTGAAATGAAGGTTAAGCCTTGGGTCGGAAAAATGGAGCCGTTCAAGATTTTCGGCAGCACCTATTTTGTCGGAACCTATCAATCTTCCACTCATATTATTGACACGGGTGACGGTCTTATTATGATTGACCCCGGATATTCTGCAACGGCATATCTCGTTATCAATTCAATTTATAAGCTCGGATTCAAGCCAAGCGACGTTAAATACATAATAAACACGCATTGGCATTGGGATCACGTGGAGGCATCTGCGGCGTTTGCTGACCTTTGCGGTGCGAAAACCTTGATTGGAAAGGATGACGAGCAAAAGGCTAAAAAGTATTTCGATGCCGACATTCTTATAAATGATGGCGACGAGCTGGTGCTTGGAAATAAAAAAATTCGTTTTTTGCATACCCCAGGTCACACAGCGGGCACGGTTTCTATCTTTTACGAGGACACGGACGGCGTAAATACCTATCGCGTAGGAATGTTTGGCGGAGCGGGTGCAAACACCCTCGTTCCCCCCTCGTATGATTTTGAGGGTTGCCGCGAAGCTTATTTTGCTTCGATTGAAAGGCTCAAGCAGGAGAAGGTTGACGTATTCATAGGTAATCACACTTGGAATAACGGCACCTATGAAAAGTATTTAAAGCTTTCTCAAACGGGAGAGAATACCTTTATTGATTCGAATATTTGGTATGACTTTTTAAATGCTTGCCAAGAGCGTCTTGAAAATATTATCCAAAAAGAGCAAACGCAAAATAACCGATAAATTATAAGGCGAAGATGAGATTTCAGCTCATCTTCGCCTTTTTTCATCAAGAGAGATTGAAAAAATATCAAAACTGCCTTGACAAAAACAATACTTCGTGATATGATGTATTACGCAACAAGTAGTATTGAAAGCACAGAGCGAAAAATATTAATCTATGCGACTTGGTAGATGTGCTTTCGGAGGAAAGGGTATAACCGACTATGGATATTCAGTTAAAACGCGGTCTTCTTGACGTATGTGTTTTAAGTGCGATAAAGGACGAGGATTCATATGGGTATAAGATTATTAAGGATATCAAGCCTTGTATAGAATTATCCGAATCCACGCTTTACACGATTTTGAAGCGTCTTGAAAATGCCGATATGCTAACCGTAAGAACGGTGGAGCACGCTGGCAGACTTCGAAAATATTATCACATAACTCCACGGGGACTGAAGCGAATAGCGAGCTTTAAGGAAGAATGGCGAGAGGTAATGTCGATTTATAAATTCGTCACGAAAGGAGAACCTCAAAATGAATAAGAATGAATTTCTAGAAGAGCTTGAACTTGCGCTCCGCGGCTTGCCGAAGAATGATATTGATGAACGCTTGGCTTTTTACGAGGAGATGATAAACGACCGTATTGAAGACGGAGAATCCGAAGAGAAAATCATTGCCGATATAGGCAGCATCGACAAAATCAAAGCTCAAATTCTTGAAGACGTGCCGATTTTAAAGCTGATACGCGAGCGTGCGCGCAGAAGAAAAAATGACGAAGCAAGGAATAAAAAATCGAGGAACGGTGCGGCTATGGAGATAACCCTCTTGGTTTTAGGCTCTCCTGTGTGGATTTCCGTTTTGATTTCTGTTGCGGCGGTGATTTTTTCGCTGTATGTTTCTCTTTGGTCGGTGGTTATCTCGATTTGGTCTGTATTCGTTTCATTTGCCGCAAGTGCGCTCTTTGGCGCAGTTATCGGTATTATAAACGTCTTTATGGGAAATTCGCTGCTGGGAATTCTTCTTATCGATTTGGGCGTTATGCTTGCGGGACTTTCGATTTTTGTATTCGTTGGTTCCTTGTATGCCTCAAAGGGAATGATTCTGTTGACGAAAAAAATGCTTTTGGGTATTAAGATATGTTTTTTGGGAAGGCGGTGTTCTAAATGAGCAAAAAATTGAAAATCAGTCTTCTTTTTGCGTGCGCTTTGGTTTTGTTTTCTTCCGTAGTTTTTGTCGCAGTGATGTCGGTGTGCGGTTGGGACTTTGCGAGGATTGCGGATAATGAGGCGCAAATCGTAGACGTTGAAATTAACGAGGATTTTTCTAATATAAAATTTGATACTCTAACGGCGGATATAGTAATTCGCCCCGCCGC
Organism: Clostridia bacterium; assembly: GCA_017630995.1. The sequence continues at coordinate 7,679 of JAGBUD010000122.1, read as the reverse complement.
TGATGAAAAATGTAAGGTAACGTTCACCGTTCCCCAAAAAATGAAGCATTCCGCAAACGTTGTCGGAGAAACGCTCGATATATCCGTCAGTGATGAGCGCGTGTGGTATGAGCGTGCAATCTCCTTTTATTCAACAAAGGTAATTCTCTATCTGCCAAAGTCGGATTACGGTATGCTTTCTGTGTCGGGAAGCACGGGTGATATTGAAATATTCGATAGCTTCAGCTTTAGCAATCTTGATATTTCATTAAGCACGGGTGATATCGAATGCTATGCTTCCGTTTTGGAATCTGTAAAGCTAATCGCTTCAACGGCAGATATAAAAATCGGCTCTCTTTCTTGCGGCTCGCTTGAAATTGAAGTTTCAACGGGTGATATAGAGGTATGTGACTTGATTTGCTCGGGTGACGCAACTATTACGGTTTCAACAGGCAAGATAAATCTCAAAAATGTGTCGATGAATAATTTAACGTCGATCGGAGACACGGGTGATATCTCGCTTGAATCGGTCGTTGCATTTGACAAATTCTATATTAAAAGAACAACGGGTGACGTGAGCTTTGATAAATGTGACGCGGCTGAAATTTATGTAAAAACCTCAACGGGTGACGTTGAAGGCAGCTTTATGAGCAGCAAGCTTTTCTTTGCCGAAAGCCGTAGCGGAAAAAATGACGTTCCAAAAGGCACCTCGGGCGGCATTTGCGAGATAACCACAACCACGGGTGATATAAAAATAACTGTAGAGTAAAGAAAAAATTAATACCATTTCGGTGTTGAATTAACCTATTTTTTGTGATATAATTTAAAACACAGATTTTTTCATAAGAGGTTTTTATGGCAAACGCAATTTTTTCATTTGACACGGAGGACTACGTTAACGAGCACGCGGCGGAGGGAATACTTCGCACAGCTAATATACTAAAAAAAGCTAACATAACGGGCTGTTATCAGATTGTAAGTATGCTCGCCGAGGCTCTCACCGAATGGAATCGATTTGATATTATCGAGGAGCTTGCTAAAAATCACGAGATTGATTATCATTCAAACAGACATTCTCATCACCCCACGATAAATGAGTATACCGATATTTCAAATTACGACCTTGCAAGGCGCATATTTTTCGATGACGAATCGGCGGGAATATATAAGGTTAAAACTATTTTCGGAGTAAATAAAATCCCATCCGCTTGTCCCCCCGGGAACTCAACGTCATACGTTGCAAGGTATGCATATGCCGATATGGGATTTGGAATTTACACGGGAGACCAAATTTTTGACGCGGAAAATCACCGCCCCGTATTCAATGCAAACATAGTGTCGCTGCGCTATTACGTTTATCTTGAGGAGATGCTCTTTGATGCTGATAAAAAGGCGATAGAGGACTTTGTGGAAGAGATTTCGAAAAAGGATACGGTAGTTCTTTCTCATCATCCGCAAATGGCATATCTTGCAACGTTTTGCGACCTCGATAACTATCACGGCTCTAACACGCCAAAGGAAAAATGGATTAAAACGGCGTGCCGCACTCCAGAAGAAACAGAAAAATTCTATGAGAATTACGAATATCTTGTGTCACTTGTGAAGAATGACTCAAGATTTAACGTTATAACGTATAAAGAGCTTTATGAAAATTTAAAAGAGGAAAAGCGCGAGATAACAAAGGAAACTCTCCTTGAGGTAGGCGCGGCTCTCTCCGAGCGCTTCTTTCCCGTAACTGCTCCGAATTCTTTTTGCATATCCGACGTTTTTCTTGCGTGCAGAGCGCTTTTGCTCGGCAAGAAAAAGCACGTGTGTAAAAAAGTGTACGGATTTCTCTCCGAGCCTTATTCAGTAAAAACCGAAACAACGGTAACAAAGGAAGAGCTTGCTATGGCGGCTGCGGGAATTTACACTGACACGTTTCTTCCCGAATATTTGTTTGCGGGAGATAAAAAAATCGGTCCTGCGGATTTTATTTGGGCAACTCTTGCAATCCTTTCCGGTGAAAGCTCATACACGATAAAGCCCGGTATGCCAAAGCAAATAGATTTGAATGAATTTCCCACGCTCCGTGATTTGTCCTATAAAAACTCGTGGATTCATTCCAAAACTCTTGAGGATAATTTCCTCTCCGAAAGATTAAGGCTTCAAGCTTGGACAATAAGATTGCCGAAAGGAACGAAAAGATTTATTTTTTAATGCGGTAACATTAATTTTTCAAAGGTGTTGACATATATTTCTTTTTGTGATACAATATACACGTTGTGAGGGAGTAGCAAGCGCAAATATTGCGTAGCAAGTCAACATACTGACCGTCAAGGTCTGGCTTGCTTCAAATTGCGAGACTCACGCGCGCTATAAATAGCATAGCTGTGCGTGGGCTCTTATTGTGTGTTATGTTCCAAGCACGGTTATTGCCGTGCTTGGATTTTTTATTTGGAGGAAAAAAGATGAATCTTGGTTTTTCGTTCTTTTTCACGAGCATTCTGCTCGGAATGGGACTTGCGATGGACGCCTTTTCCGTCTCTCTTGCAAACGGACTTAACGAGCCTAAAATGAAGCCCTATAAGATGCTTGGGGTGGCGGGAATATTTGCATTTTTCCAGTTCGCAATGCCTATGATAGGCTGGGTTTGCGTGGCAACGGTAGCAAATATATTCTCTGTTTTTGAAAAGTTTATTCCTTGGATTGCTCTTGCGCTTCTAGGCTTTATCGGCGGAAAGATGATTTATGAGTCGATATCCAAAAAGTGCGGTGAGGAAGAATGCTGTGCCGTTGGATTTTTTGCCTTGATAGTGCAGGGTATAGCAACGTCAATCGATGCGCTTTCTGTTGGATTTACAATTTCCGATTACTCGGTTTGGGAAGCATTGCTCGCTTGTCTTCTTATAGGCGTCTTGACCTACGTTATCTGCTTTGTCGGCATTGCGATAGGTAAAAAAGCGGGAACAAAGCTTGCAAGCAAGGCGGGAATTTTCGGTGGTTCAATCCTTATTCTTATAGGTCTTGAAATATTTATAACAAGCTGGTTTAAGTAATAAGCAAAAGGAAGAGTTTACAATATGAAATTCGAATTTAAAAATTGCATAAACGGTGAGAGTGCCGTCTATAAAACAACACTTGAAATAATAGATAACGGCTCAAGCGTAACATTTATATTCGATGCTGAAAATTCAATGGGATTTTGTTGCTCGCCGGGATATAACAATATTCATTCTCTCGGGGACGTTTTTGAAATACTTATAGGAACTGACCCTGAAAGAAAGGTTTACTATGAGATTGAATTAAGCCCCATCGGAGATTTGATGATTGCAAAAATGACAAATCACGGCTTTGACGAAAACGGAAAGCCGATACTTGATTTGGATTTCGTAGACGAGCCGTTCATTGATTCTTCCGTTGTGAAAACGGAAAACGGCTATTTAGCAAGGCTCACGTTCGATAAGAAAAACATATACACAGGCGAGGGCGAGATATATTTCAATGCTTACCGCATAGAAACTGACGGCGGCGAGCCCGAAAAGCATCTCTTTGCCTTGGTTCCCACAATGAGAGGAAGATTCCACGTGCCATCAAAGTTTGTTTGTTTGAAGGATTACACCTGATTTTTATAACAAAACAAAGAATTTATTCCATATTGGAATAGAAAAAGCGGAGAAAAATTCTCCGCTTTTTTGTTATTTATTTTCGGGAACGAAAAATCCGAACGCGTCGGTAGAGAATCTGCCCGTTACAAGCCTGGTGAATATTCTGTCCTCGGGCGCGAACGAATCGCAGCGTGAACCGCTTCTTCTTATCATGAGCCTGAACGGATCTCCCTCGGTCATTCCGAGAGCGCTCATATCGAACGTTACGGTATAGTATTCGATTTCGCCGTCTACTCTGTAGTCGCAAGAGAGCGCAGCTCTGCGCTTTTCAAGCTTCTTTCCAAAGAGAGAATAAGACGGGCTTTCCTTTACCGTAAGATTGCCGCCATCGAGATATATAGGCGACACTCTGTGGAACATAATAAACTCGGGGTCTATGCGAATTGAGTCGCCTATTCCCTCAAGCGCTATTCTAACGGTGTATTTTCCGTCGGCGTGGGAAACCTTGATTTGCGTCTTGTCGGTTTCCGCTCCCTCCGCATCGGTAAAGCTCATCCAAGTCGCATTTTCAATATCGCTTTGCGTGATATCATATCTGCGCGCACCTTCTTCGAGTCCGTAGTAGAACGGAATCGGAGTGAGTCCTAAATTAATTCTTTCCTCAACCTCGACGAATTCGGTGTTAAGCAGTTTTTCCATTTCCGAAATTCTCCACTTGAGCTTTTCGGGGAATATTTTGTATCCGTGAGCCTCGGAGTGATATCCGATTCGATTGTCTGATTCTGTGATGGGTATAAGGGCGCAGCTTGTTTCGATTTCCTCGTTCACGATGTCCTTCATTTTGTTGAGGATATCTTTTTTGTCGCCCTTTCCGAGCGCAAGCTTGTTTCGAAGATCGTAGAACTTGAAGGTGTTAAGTCCGCTTTTGAATATGTAATTTGCCGCCTCGGCAACAACTTTTTGTTCTTTTCTGTCCTTGGTTGAAAAATTGTCTATTTTCGAAAGCGTGGAATATCCCTCGTTCCATTTTTCCGAAAGCATAGTGCAAAGCGTTATTACCTCGCTCAGCGTGTGGCTGTCGAGTATGCAGTCACCAACGCGGTCGGAGCCAACCATATTGTCAAGGCGCCACGTCGAGGGCATAGGCAAATCGATAGGCTTTAGGTGATACGGTGCGCAAGGGCTGTCCTGCATAGTGCTGAACCACTCGAAATCAACGCCTATAGGGAAATTGCGGTATCCGTCAGTAAATGAATTCCAAGCGGCAGCCGCAGCTTCGGCATCACGGCCCCAATATATACCCGCAAGGTGCTTGAGAAAATCCTTTTTATCGCTGAAAAACGGTTCGAACGCAAGCTCGCCCGCCGCCTTATTCATAAGGCAAGGATAATTACCGAAAAACCAGCATTGCATAACCCCGTGTATCGAATTTTCGTACATATACTTGTATTTTTCATAGAGCAGAGCGGGTGCGGGAACGTAGGGAATAGTGGAAATTTCATGCGACGAGCAGACCTGTATTTTAGCCCAGGTGTCTATACCCGCCTTTTTGTTATGCTTGAGGCAGTCCTCAAAAAGCTTTCCGGGTCCTGCGTATGAGAGCCAATAGTCAATTGCAAGGCGATCCTCGCCAAGCTGCTTTTCTATTCCTAGGTCCTCAAAGTTAACGAGGTGGCGCACCGATTTGTCACGCGAAAGGCAGGCATCCTCTATATCGTCGGGCTTCCATTCTCGCTGCGCATAAGTCCAGCTTATGTATTCTGCGTGAGGTGCGACATCCTTCATCGTGTCGGATATAAGCTTTTCAACAAATGCAAGTGTTTTTCCGAGCGAACCGAATTTTTTCTCGCAACGCTTGCAGTGAAGTCGGGAAGCGGAGGCACAATGCGATTCAGCTTCACCGACGGAAAGGTTTATATATCCTGCAAGATCTGGTGCTTGAGTAAAGACCTTCGTTATGGCTTCTTTTATGTAAGCAACCGCCTTGTCTGTTGAGGGGCAGAGGTGGAGTATCCAGTTGTCCCCCTCATCGCCGAGCATATCGGGGTGATTTTTGAGCTTGTCATTTTGATACGTGGAAGCGGGGTCGACGGAGAAAAGATAGGTCTTGATTCCGTATCTTTTGCATTTCTTTATGACCTCGTTGAGCTTCGCCATTCTCTTTTCGGCGGTATTTCCGTATTCGGGAACAATGTCGCTTTTTACAAGGTGCTGGAGCGTTGCTCCGAGCCAAAGTGCGTTTATTCCGTCGTGCGCAAGTCTGTTCAGATATTCGTCGGGATAGTAGTCGATATCATCAATAAGCTCGTTCTCGTTTTCCTCAATGGCAACGTGGCTTGCAGGAGTAAAATAGCAGCGCGAAACGCGCGCCTTTATGTGCGGCTTGCGGTGTATTTCTCCAATAGGAAGGCGTGAGCCCTCGCGGCGCAGCATTTCGTCCTCAACGTATACAAGCGCGCGGCGTATGCCCTCGGTATCATTTGCAATAATTTCACACGCATCAGGGGTAACTATTATTATGTATTCCTCAAAGCAGGTTGTTTCTCCTTTTTTGATAGAAATAAGCTTGCCGTTTTTGCAAACTTTTATTTGCATAACCGAAAGGAATCTTTCAAAATCGGCGTAAGCGGTTTCAAGCAATTCGTCTCGGAATTTTATATCAAGATTAATCGAAGAAAAATCAACCTCATCTGCATTGAGCTTTGATGTATTCCACCTCGGAGGCATTTCCGTATGAAGCGGCTTCGCGAGATCATCGGTGAACGTCATTTGCGGTTGTATATCCTTAAAAGGATCTTCAAGTATTCTGAATTTCATTTTTGTTCTCCTTGCAAAAAAATAAAGGGAAGAGTGCTTTTCTTCCCTTATTTTATATCATAAACTTTTAAAAGTCAATACGAATTTTTACTTTATCATCAAATCTGTTACAAGGCTTGAAAGCTCGCTCGGATTTTCAAGTGCAACTCCGCTGATTAACGATGCGGTGAGGTATAAAATTCGTGAATAGTTTTTAAGCTCGTCTTTGTCGGAATCGTAAAGCTCTTTCAACTTATCGGCAATCGGGTGGCTGTGGTTTATTTCCAAAACAATGCTGGCTTTGGGGGCGTCTATGCTTGCGCCGGGCATCTTTTTGAGTGTCTTTTCCATCTCGAAAGAAAGCTCTCCCTCGCTCGTCAATGCAACCGAATGAGTTTTAAGTGCCGCGGTGAATCTTACCTCGTTGACCTCGGGAATACAATCTTTGATAAACGAAAGCATATCCTCAAGGCTTTCGTTCTTTTCCTTGAGTGCGGTTTTTTCTTCGTCTGCGGTTATGTCTATCGCCTCGCTTGAAACGTTTTTAAATTCCTTGTCGGAATATTTGCCTAACATTTTAAGCGCAAATTCGTCAACGTCATCGGTGAGATAAAGAATTTCGTATCCCTTTGCTTTAACTGATTCAACGCGGGGAAGTATATCGATTCTTTCGCGATTTTCGCCGCACGCGTAGTATATGACGTTCTGACCCTCGGGCATTTTATCAACGTATTCTTTGAGGGATACGTACTTATATTCGTTTGATGAATGGAAGAGTAAAAGGTCAACTAGAGTATCCTTGTGCATTCCGTAATCGGAATAAAGACTGTATTTGAGCTGTATTCCAAAAGTATCGAAGAACTTTTCGTATTTTTCACGCTCGGTTTCCATCATTTTGGAAAGCTCGCCCTTGATTTTCTTTTCAAGCGCCTTTGCCATAACCTTGAGCTGACGGTCGTGTTGGAGAGTTTCTCTCGATATATTAAGCATCAAATCGGAGGAATCCACAAGTCCCTTAACGAATGAAAAATAATCGGGGAGCAGCGCCGCGCATTTTTCCATTATCATAACGCCGCTCGAATAAAGCTCAAGACCTTTTTCAAAATCCTTTGTATAATAATTAAAGGGAGCGTGTGCGGGGATAAAGAGCAAGGCGGTGTAGGTTACCGTGCCCTCGGAATTTTGGGTGATAACTCTTGCGGGTGATTCAAAATCGAAGAACTTATCTCTGTAGAAGTTTGTATATTCTTCTTCGGTAACCTCGCTCTGCGCTCTTTTCCAAATCGGAATCATACTGTTCAGGGTTTCAAGCTCGGT
>JAGBUD010000012.1 GCA_017630995.1 Clostridia bacterium | reverse complement strand
CAACAACCTCGCAGTTATTGTAGTTTTCCTTGAGCCAAGGAATAATTATTGAGGTATCAAGACCGCCCGAGTAGGCAAGAACTACCTTTTTGATGTTTTCTTTATTCATTTTATAAAATCCTCCGTGGAATTATTTTTTACTTTATATATTCTATAACTTATAGCTCTAAATGTCAAGAGCTTTTTATGAATATTTTTGGGAATTTTTGCATAAAATCACTCATTTTCTGAATATTTATTCAAATACTGATCGATAGCGCGCCGAGATAGTAGCTATAGAATGTTGAGGGATTTCTGCTGTTGAGGAATAGATAAACCTGTTCTTCAACCTCTATGGTTAAAAACAAGACGTCCTCCGATTGCAAAACGTCGAATCCCGATTTTTTGGCATACTCTGCAAGATTGGCTCTGAATTTAAGGTGGTTCGCGCCTCTGATTATTACGTTAACGCGGGTTTGCGAGAAATCCATAGTTGCTTTTATCAAATCGTTTCCCTTGACCTCATAAATCAAAACCTTTATGAAGTGAGCGAAAAGCTCGGGCACGATTTTTATATTGCCAAACGGATAATTCTTTGCCGTTAGGTTTATTGTGCCGCGAAAATGATTGTCAATGAATTTTACTGTTGATAGCATAAAATCCGAGCACAAAATTTCTTTCTTGCGGGTGTTTGTCGGTGCGTCTGTCGGATTGCAAGGGATTTCAAGAACGTATTTGTCCTCATCTCGCGCTTTGTAGTCTGAAAAACTCAATTTATACTTACCGTGCTTCTGTCAAGATTTTTTAAATAGTCGGAATACTCTGCGTTTTTAGACATATCTGCCGCCGCGTTATTTATGAGCTTTCCCGCTTCGTTTTGCAGATATGACAAAAGAATATCGCTGTAGCAAGCTTCAAAATGCTCGTCGGAGGTTGAGGTTCTGTATACTATGGTGAAGCCCTCAAGCTCGTCGGAATTAAGCTCGATAACCTCGCTTGTTTCGCCTATTCCCATATTGAAAAGGCTTTCTGTAATTTCAGAATAATAGAATTTATCGAGTGTGTATTTTCCGATAACCTCGCCGTTTTTGATATCGGTTGCGCCGCTTGTGCTGAACTGAATTATATAATTCTTAACGGAATCCTCATTCGGCTTTGAGATTATGCCATCGCGGATTTGCTGCGCTCTTGATTCTGTGAATGCGTCTGCGGAAAGGAAAACGCGAAGCATTCTTCTCGATTCGTTTTCGTCAAGGTAGAATGCACGAACTGCGTCCTTGGTATATTCGATAGCTCCGTTTTTGAATTCGTTTTCATCGGGAGCGCCGACGTAATATTCCGTCAGCTCGGTTAATGCTATTGAATAGCGGATAAGAAGCTCGTGGACGGAATAGTTGAGATTCATTGCCTTGAGGTCTGCGAGATATGCCTCGTAGTTTCCGTCATAGCCCTTGTACTCGCTGCCGCCTATAGTGCCGCCCTCAACGGCAACCTCGATATATTCCTTGATAAGCTTGTCCATATCTCTTGAATAGGGATTTATTCCAACCTTTTTAGAGAGATGAAAAACGGAATATATTTCGCAAATTCTGTCTAAAATCAAGGAATCTATTTCGCTTATGTATTTATCCTTTTCAGCGCCCGTCCAAACGGTGCTGTCGCCGCCGTCTACCGTGGATTTCAGCTGCAAAAAGAACGAGCGGTAAAGCTCGTAAGATACGTCGTAGCTTTCATCTTCATAGGTAAGGGTCATAACCGTGCGTTTTTCTTCGGACGTGCTTTCTTGCGGGGGATATTTTTCACCGCACGATGCAAGCGAGAGCGCCGCAGTGCATATAAGCGCGAAAAGCACCAAAAACGCAACTAACCTTTTTTTCATATATATAGTGCTCCTTATATATTATTTTTAATAATTATATCAGATTAATTTTAACAAATCAACCCCATTATGAAAAACCTTATATAAAAGCAGATATAAATTTTATAAAAACGTTTGCATTTCCGAAAAGTTTATGTTATTATAAATGTATAAAGAAAAGGAAGGTGCAAAAATGGAAGAACAGTACACCGTTTCGTTTGCAAAAGTAATTGATCAATTTCATCTCGAAACAATATATTTGCCTACACTCCCCGAGGATATAAGCATTACCTGCGCCCGCGTCAACAGACCGGGACTTCAAATGATAGGCTTTTATGACCATTTTGAAGAATCGAGAATACAAATAGTAGGTAAGGTTGAAAACCTTTTCATATCTCAAATGGAGCCCGAGGAAAGAGCGCGTCGTCTTGAGGATTTCTTCCGCTCCCGTCCCGTCGGTGTTATTGTTACCTCGTCTATCGAGATAGCTCCGACAACGGTTGAAATTGCTGAAAAATACGGAGTTCCGCTTCTCAGAACGGCGGATAGAACCTCGGAATTTATGGCGGCTCTCATTTCGTTCTTGAACGTTGAGCTTGGCCCGCGAATCACCCGTCACGGTGTTCTCGTTGAGGTTTACGGCGAGGGCATTTTGCTTCTCGGCGATTCGGGCGTCGGAAAGAGCGAAACTGCAATAGAGCTTGTAAAAAGAGGTCACCGTCTTATAGCAGACGATGCCGTTGAGATTAAAAAGGTTTCGGCAACCACGCTTGTCGGAAGAGCACCCGATATAATTCGCCATTACGTTGAGCTTCGCGGCATAGGAATAGTTGACGTGCGCCGCCTTTTTGGTATGGGTGCGGTAAAGGAAACCGAGAAAATCGACCTTGTTATCAACCTTGAAAACTGGCAGCAAGGCAAAATGTATGACCGCCTTGGCCTTGAATCCACAACCGTGGATATACTCGGAATTAACGTTCCGAGCATAGTTCTTCCCGTTTGCCCCGGAAGAAACCTCTCTGTCGTTATTGAGGTTGCGGCAATGAATAACCGTCAGAAGAGAATGGGTTACAACACCGCAGAGGAATTTAACAAAAGACTTATGGAGTCTATGGGTCTTAACTGATTGGATTTTAAAAGAAAAAGGAAGATGCGAGCAGCATCTTCCTTTTTGT
>JAGBUD010000121.1 GCA_017630995.1 Clostridia bacterium | reverse complement strand
TCGAGTTTAACGATTATCCGACGGTGTGGGCAACCGCTAAATACGAGGAATTTCTCGCCTCCGAAAACGAAATTATGTTCGTTCATATAAGAGAGCCCGAGGAAATCGCCAAATTCGTCAAGGCAACGGAGGGGGCTGCAAAAACTCTGCTTGTCCGCGGCGGTGAGCGAATGAAAAAGGAAAAGTACGGCAACGTGTCGGACGACGGAGTTGAAAATTATGCCTACGATTACTATTTCGTAAACGATAAATCCCTTGAGGTGGCGGAGCAGTCATTCATCGCGTTCTTGAGCGGCATACTTGAATGAAATTTCACTCAAAATCACAAAATAATATAACGAAAACGGGATAGAAGCATTTTGCTCTCTATCCCGTTTTTCTTCGGCTGCCGCCGAATTTCATATCACAAAAGAATGCAAATAAGTCCGTTTGCGCCCTCGTTAACAACTCTCTCCAAGGTTTCACCTAGCTTTTCGCGTGACTGCTCGGGAATGTTATCGAGCTTCGCGTTCATTCCGTCGCTCACAAGGTCGTAAAGCGATTTGCCGAACATATTGGATTCCCAAACCTTTTTCGGTGCCTCCTCCAGCTCTCCCATAAGATAGCGAACAACCTCCTCGCTTTGCTCCTCCGTGCCAACGACGGGGCATAGCTCGGTTTTAATTCCCGCCTTAATCATATGTATGGAATTTGCGCTTGCGCTGACCTTAACGCCCCAGCCGCCCGCGTGCTTTGTGAGCTTCGGCTCGTCGAGCATAAGCTCGTCGGGGGAGGGCATAACTATTCCGTAGCCCTTTTCCTTAACGTCCTTGAGAGCAGACTCGATTTTTTTATACTCCCGCTCGGTTTCGGATAGGCTCTTCAAGGTGTCGAAAAGGGATAGCTTATCGCTTATATCAAATCCCGTAACCTCGCGCATAACGGAAAAGTATTCTTCCTCTGAAATCGGAATCTTAAAAACTCCGCTTCCGTCCTTTGCATTGAGCGAAACCGTTTCTATCGCTTCAAATTCCGCAATTTTTCTCGCCGTGTCGCCTATCGTTTCAACCGAATCGGCAAACTGCATTATTTTGTTCAGAATTTCGGTATAAACCCTATGCTCGTGTGGCAATGCCTTTGTCCATTTTGGCAGATTAAAGGTCAGTGAGGTAACGGGAAATTCCGCCAAAATAAGCTTCAAAATCTCCTTGATATCGGTGCTTGAAAGATTCATCGCGTTGAGAAGCGCAACGGGCGCGTTGTATTTCTTCTCAAGGTCGAGCGCAAGTGCGCGCGAGGACTCGCTTTCGGGCGTCCTTGAATTTAAAAGAATGGCAAAAGGCTTTCCAAGCGACGTAAGCTCGCTCGCAACCCTCTCCTCTGCCTCAATGAAGCTATCGCGTGCGATTTCGCCAAAGCTTCCGTCGGTAGTAACGAGAATTCCAATTGTCGAATGCTCTCCGATAACCTTTCCCGTGCCAAGCTCTGCCGCCTCCTTAAATGGCATAGCCTCGCTTGACCAAGGCGTCATCACCATTCTGACCTCGCCCTCCTCCTCGCTTCCGAGAGCACCGTCAACCATATATCCAACACAGTCAATCATTTTGACGTTAAGCTCCGTTCCGTCTTCGCATCTGATTTTGACCGATTCGTCGGGAATGAATTTCGGCTCCGTCGTCATAACCGTTCTGCCGGAGGCGCTTTGCGGTGTGCTGTCCGTCGTTCTTTTCTTGTCGTATTCGTTATCTATGCTTGGTATAACGAGGGCATCAAGAAACTTTTGAATAAAGGTGGATTTTCCCGTTCTCACAGGGCCGACAACACCGATGTAAATATCTCCGCCCGTTCTTTCTTTTACGTCTTGGTATATGCTCGTATCTGTCATTGTATTTCCTCCGTGTGTTTCGTCTTAAAACACTCTATGCCGTCGCCGCGCGAAATATTCATACACCCGATTGACAAAGCAAAAAAAGTGTGTTAAACTTAATAAAAAACATCACGGAGAGATAATTATGTTAAAAGGAATTCCGAAAATCATATCCCCCGAGCTTCTCAAGGTGCTTGCCGAAATGGGACATAGCGACAGACTCGTTATAGCAGACGGCAATTTCCCCGCAGAATCTATGGGCAAGAATGCAAAGGTCATTCGTTGCGACGGACACGGCGTGCCCGAAATACTCGACGCAATTCTTCAGCTTTTCCCGCTTGACGCATACACCGAAAAGCCCGTTATTCTTATGGAGCTTATGGAAAGAGACCGCGGCAGAGTTGAAACTCCTATATGGGACGAATATAAAAAAATCGTTGCCGCGCACGACGAGAGAGGTGCAGACGCAGTAGGCAATATCGATAGATTCGATTTCTATGAGGAAGCGAAAAAGTGCTATGCAATAATAGCAACCAGCGAGAGTGCGATATACGCAAACGTAATGATTCAAAAGGGCGTTATATAATTTTCAAGTCCCAATACCCAAACGTTAAATAGCTAAAAAACAAAGAGAGAACGACTTTTGTTCGTTCTCTCTTTTTCGTTTATGATTGTATTTTTTTGGGTTGCTTTTTTGCAAGCTTTTTCGGAATTGTAACGCCTGTTGGCGAGTTGATATTTTTAATAGCGCCGCCGCGAGCCTCAACGATAAGCGAGCAATCCTCAAGGTTTATTCCGAGGACCTTGCAGGAAACTCTTTTTCCGTTTTCGTAGTGCTTTATTTTTTTGCCGCGCAGAGCAAAGTACTGTCCGTAAATATTCATATATTTCGTGCTGTTTCTTATATCGGAATAAAACGGAAGAAACTTATTCAAAATATTTTTCGCTATTATGAGAGCAATCGAGGTGCTGTCGCTTTCAAAAACCTTGCGAACAAGGTCTGTGAGCCTCGGTGGAAAATCCTTCTCCGAAAGCGTAACCGAAAAGGTAACTATTATATATTCGTAGGATGTGAAATTGTCAAGCTTTCCCTCAATTGTAACGCCGCCCACGCTTTTTCCATCGCAGTATACGGTGCTGACCCAGCCTATTCCGAGCGTTTTCGTGGTATGCTCGCTTAATGCCGAAACCATAGATGCCGCGGCAAGCGATGAAAGGCGAGCCGCTTGGGAAGGGAAGAATGAGGGGCGGAGAATGCAAGACATATAAAGTCCGCGCTTGTCAGAGCCCTTTTGCTTCTCGTATTCCGAAAGCACAACGTATCTGTCGGGATATCCCAAATTCGCATAATGCTTTGCAAGGGCAACGGTAGAAAGGAGCCTTTCGTGGCATTCTATCTTTATGATTGTGTCGTCAAGCGCACGCATAGTAACGATATTCTTTGCCATAAAATTCTCCTTTCGCCTTAAGATATATCTTCTGTCTAAATACTGCGATTATTAGTATGCCTTGCCCCAATAAACGAGCTTCTTTGCTTCTCTGCCGCAGCAAACGCAGGTGTCGGAGCATTTTTCTTGGTCAAAGGGCATGCAGCGGGAGGTAACGTCGCAGGTTTCCTTGAGCTTCATTTCGCATTCAAGGTCGCCGCACCACATAGCCTTGATGTAGCCGCTTTCCTTTGCGGCAATCTCGGTAAGCTCGTCGAGCGTCTTTGCGGTGAACGTGCGGTCCTCTCTATTCTTCTTTGCTTTTTCAAAAAGAGCAGTGGTGAGGCTTGTGAGCTGCTCGTTGACGGTTTCTGTAAGAACGTCAAGAGAAACGAAGAGCTTTTCGCGGTTATCTCTGCGAACGATAACGCACTTGTTGTCTGCAATATCACGCGGACCGATTTCGATACGAAGCGGAACACCCTTCATCTCATACTCGGAGAACTTCCATCCGGG
>JAGBUD010000120.1 GCA_017630995.1 Clostridia bacterium | reverse complement strand
GGAGAGCTTGATTCAAAATACCAATTCACGTACGGCGAGGACCCAATTTCGCAGCTTGAAAACTATCACGCAAACAAATGCATTCTTTCTGTTGACGGAATTTCAAGCGCTGCAGGACTCACTCTCTACTACGCAAACGAGGCGTCTCTGGTCAAAAAAATGATCGAATCCTCGGGCACGGTTATAGTTATTGCCGATTCTAGCAAGATAGGCAAAAACGTTTTTGCAAAAATCACCGACGCCTCAAAGGTTGACGAGCTTGTTACAACCTCGACCGAGAACAAAAAAGAGCTTGATTCGCTTCACAAGCTCGGAATTAAAATCCACGAAGCCTAATAAACCAAAAAATATACAAAACGAAAATTATTTTGTACCAAATGCACTTTTATTTATTTTATAATGTACATAGAGGTACACTATTCTTCGGGTAAGGATAAAAATGTTATACGACTGTCCACGATATATAATTGAAAAAGCCATTGACATTACCTCGCTCACGTCAATCCATTATTTTGAATTCGACGATACGTTCACTGATTTTCCTGAGTCACACGAGCCCTGGGAGCTTGTTTACGTTGACAGAGGACAATGCAATGTAGTTGCGGGTGAAAAAACGCTTCTTTTAAAGCAAGGAGAGATGTATTTTCACAAGCCGCACGAAAATCATATGCTGAAGACCATAAAGGGCGTTGCCCCCAACGTTTTCATTATTGTTTTCTCTTCACCGTCTCCCGCAATGTCTTATTTCGAAAACAAGAAAATTGCCGCCTCGATGGCAACCAAGCAGCATATTGCGGCAATTATTCACGAGGCGTCAAGTACCTTTGATCTTCCCTTCAACAACCCGCAAATGCAAGAGCTTCGTCCCAAATCCGACTGTCAGCTTTGGGGCGGTCAGCAAACGATACTTTTGCGCCTTGAATTGATGCTTATTGAAATTATCAGAAGCGATCCCGATTTTGTCCCCGAAACGAAGATGTTTTGCTCAAAGGAGATAATCACCGACGAGTTTGTTTTAAACGTCATTTCGTTTCTTGAAGAAAGACTTTACGGCAAAATTACGATAGAAGAAATTTCACATAAATTTGCTTTCAGCAAAACGTATATTTCAAAGCAATTCATTAAGGTTTGCGGACATTCGATAATCGACTATTTTAATTTAATGAAAATAAATGAAGCAAAGCGACTCATAAGGGAAACGAATCATAACTTTTTTGAAATTTCCGAAATGCTTATGTTCTCAAATTCTCATTACTTTTCAAATATGTTCAAAAAGCACACGGGAATGACTCCTACGCAGTACAAGCATTCTTGCAGAAAAAAATAATACGAGAGGATTTATGATATGAAAACTGCAATAATCAATACCACAATTATATTGCCGGAATCTATGATAAAAGACGGCGTTATCGTAATTGAAGACGGAAAAATCGTTGATTTTGGTAAAAAGATATCCACCGACGGCATGGAGGTATACGACGCAAACGGTGCTTATACAGGCCCCGGTCTTATAGACGTACATACCCACGCAGACGGAGAAACCTT
Organism: Clostridia bacterium; assembly: GCA_017630995.1. Next base: position 1,297 of record JAGBUD010000120.1, on the reverse strand, counting down.
TTTCACCGAGGACGCTGTTAAGGCAGCAAGTACTCTTCTCCGCCACGGCGTTACCGACGTTCTTCCCGCCCTTTATTTTAATATGAATGCCGATCAGCTCGTTGAGGCTATAAAAACCGTAAGGGCTGCTATGGAATCAGGAAAAGCCGACAACATCATCGGTCTTTATATGGAAGCTCCTTATATGAATCCCAAATTCGGATGTAACAGAGAAAGCAATCCTTGGAAAGACGTCGTTGCCACCGAGAGATTTGCAAAGGTTGTTGACGCTGCTTACGATATTGCAAAGGTATGGTGCATCGCCCCCGAGCGCGAAAATATAGACGAATTCGTTGACTACGTTAAGGCAAAAAATCCCAACGCAATATTCTCTGTTGCACACAGCGAGGCTGAACCCTGGCAAATCGAAAGACTTATGCCCAAGGGTCTTAAGCTTGCAACACACCACACAAACGCAACAGGAACACTCTACAAGTATCCTGAATGCAGAACCGCTTGCGTTGATGAAACCGCGCTTTATAACGATACGATTTATACAGAGCTTATCTGCGACAAGATAGGAATTCACGTTGCTCCCTATATGCTCCGCCTTATCAAGAAAATCAAGGGTGATGACAAAATCATTCTTATCGCAGACGCATTTGTCGAGCACGGACCGATCCCCGCAGACGATCTTTACGAGGGTGCTGACGATATCAATTTCGACTTTGCGGGCGAAATCGCAGGAAGCAAGATGATTCTTGACGGTCCTTGCCGCAATATGATGTATCACACGGGAGCTTCACTCTGCCAAGTATTCAAATACGCTTCGCGCAACCCAGCGCGCATGCTCGGTATTCCCGACAAGGGTGAAATAAAGGTTGGAAACGTTGCGAATTTGATTACGGTTGATGCTGACTTTAACATTAAAGCAGTATTCCTCAACGGTAAAAAAACCGAAAACTGATTTGAAACTAATTTTATTAGTAAATAAATTTATATAAAGGAGAAAAAACAATGAATTTCATTACTGATCCCGCAACCAAGTTTGACTTCATGCCCGCTGATTTTGTTCCTTTCAAGGACAAAAAGGTTTGCGAATACGTTCGTAGCCTTAGCGGCAAGGATCTTGAAAAGCGCGAAGCTTGGTGGCACCCCGAATTCGAGGTAAAGGTTATGATGAACCCCCATCCCGTTCTCATCGCCACCCTGTTCTCCCGTCTGAAGGCCGCCAGCGAAGCCGGCAAGCCCTTCTCCATGATCCTGGGCAACCCTGAGCCGGATACTTACATCCCCCTGGCACAGCTGATCAACTACT
>JAGBUD010000119.1 GCA_017630995.1 Clostridia bacterium | reverse complement strand
GAAGCCTATGGCTATGAACGTTGAAGAGGCTAATGCTATGGTAGAGGCAAAGAACAGAACAGGCAAGCTTTTGATGATTGCTTACTGTAACAGATTCTACAAGGGCGCACGCTTTGTAAAAGACGTCGTCGATTCGGGAGAGCTCGGCGCCCCCCTTTATGCTGAGTTCAGGCATATGGGCGATAGCATTCGTCCACAGGGCAGAAATAAGAATAAGTGGTTTTGGGATAAAAAGCTCTCGGGAGGAGGTACGCTCGACTATCACATCCATAACGTTGACCTTATCCGCTGGATGTTCGGCGTTCCGAAGGCTGTAAGTGTTGCTGGCATTTCCACCGATGACGCGGCTGTAACCGGCTACGATATCCTCTCGGCTAACCTTATGTATGACGGAATGTGGGTAAACGCGATAGCACAGTGGACAGGACCCAATAGAATGAAGTACGATGGCAGAGTAATTCACGTAAACTTTGAAAAAGGTTACGTCCGTTGTGAGCGCACCGTCGGAAGAGACGTGATTGAAAAGAGCGTTCAAGACGGAGAGGGGAATGTTATTTCCTCGACTATACACAATGAGCTTCTTCCTTTCAGTGCATATTATGATGAGATCGTTTATTTCTGCGATTGCCTTATTGGCGGTAAAGAGCCTCTTGATGATTTGCCCGAGGATAGCGTTGATTCTATTAAAATCGTTATGGCAGAGATCGAGTCGGCGGACAACGGTGGAGAAAAAATCGTTATTAAGTAGTTTAAAATAATTTTCACCTCTAAGTCATCTGCAACAAATTGCACCGTCGGAATATTTGAGTATAAAGACAATATTTGGCGTATATAGCTAATGACAAGGTAATAGAATAAAACTGACAAAAGAGCCGCGGTTGCAAAACCTCGGCTCTGTCGGCTTCTTGCTTAACGGAGAACACTGTGAGCAAAACAACTTGCTTTTTCTCACTTAGTTTTATTGTTTTTTGTAAATATATTTTATAGGTTATATTGCTATTTCGTGCAAAAAAATGATATTATATATTTGCAAATTCTGTTTACGAAATACGTTTATTCTTCCGGATTTTTTGATGTATTTTAATTTTGCGAGGTTTGAATCAATGAAAAACAGATGGTTTGAGACGGCCACTCCTGAGTCGGTTGGAATTTCATCGTGGGGGATTTTGCGTCTTATTGATGCTATGTATTTTCAAGAAGAAGGGCGTGAAATTCACGGTTTCTTAATTATTCGCAATAAAAAAATCATTGCAGAAGGAAGTTTTTCACCTTTCGCCGACGAGCAACACGTAATTCACTCATGCTCTAAGGCGTTTGTGTCTACCGCCATTGGTTTTGCGCAGGATGAAGGCCTTTTATCAGTAGAAGATCCTATATTAAAATATCTGTGGGATATAGCTCCGAGTACTGTAACGCCCGAGCTTGAGCGCTTGACCATCCGCCATCTGCTCACTATGTCAAACGGACACGAGACGAACGTTTTTTTTCGTCCTTACAAGGAGGGAGAGCCCGAGAAGCTCAAGCGGGATTTTATGGCTGCCCCTTTTAAATACGAGCCGGGTACAAAATTCGCATATGAAAATACGAACACTTATATGCTCGCTGAAATCATCCAACGCGCAAGCGGCATTGAGATTATTGATTATCTTCGTCCGAGGCTTTTTGAAAAGCTTTCTATTGATCCGTTCTATTATACCGATGCAAACGGAATGTTCGTTGGATACGGCGGTATGCGTATGACGAGAGAGGCGCTCGCCCGCCTCGGACAGTTTTATCTGGACGGATGCGTTTGGAACGGAGAGAGACTGCTTTCGGAAGAATGGGCAAAGGAAGCCACACGTTTTCATATTATAACGGGAGCCCAGACCTCCACCCCCGGAATCGCACTCGTCAAGGCTACCGATTGGAACCAAGGTTATGCCTTTCAAATGTGGAGAGGTCAACATAATAGCTTCAGGTTCTGCGGTGCATATGGACAAATATGCGCCTGCTATCCCGACGAGAATTTGATTTTCTGCGTTAATTCGGGAAGTACACAAACGATCCAAGAGGTTTTGAGCGCTTTTTACGAAAACGTTCTTATACCTATTAAAGACGTTCTTCCTGAGAATCCCAATGCGCACAAAAAACTTGTTGAACGATGCAAAAACCTCATGCTTCCATCAGAATTTTCTTCGGCTTCTCCCGTGGCGGCTCTAATTTCGGGAAAGCGTAACCTTATCGAAAATTGCAAAGAGGTAATATCGGCAACGCTTGATTTCAAGGAAGAACTTTGCCATATACTGCTTGAATTTAAAAACGGAGAAAGCTTCGCCTTTGACGCAGGACTCAAGGAAATCAAAAAAACGGATTGTTACGATACACACGTAGTTTCAATGCAACCTAGGGATTATGCTGTTGCAGCCGCGTCTGGAGCTTGGAAATCCGAAACGGAATTTTGCGTTGCCGTGCGTATGCTTCCCACGCATACAATGTTTTATCTCAATTTTTTATTTGACAACGATACCTGCGTTTTAAAGTCTACAATATATAGAGGAAACGATTTAGGGGCTTCCGTTTAAAAACGATACGTCACGCAGAGAAACGGCGAGGCTGGGGTTCGAACCCATAGCGCACGGTTACTGAGTGCAAATTCGGGTTTAGTTTAGATTTTTACTAAGCGGAAATTATGGCCGAGGTTCCGGTGACCCGTGGGAGAATTTGCGGCGCGGGTTTTCGCTCTCCTATATCTCAATGGTTTGTGCCAATCTTTTCGTATTGCTCCGCGCTCGCAATATATCCGCGCTCTATTTGCGCGGATATGCGAACTCCGCACGCTATGACAAATTCATTTTCTCGCTCAATTCTCCACAACCAGCTTGGTTCTAAGGAAAGCTTAATCACCCGGCGTGCAGAGTTTGATGATGCCCATGGGGCATCAAAAAAAGTATAGGCACTCATTTTGGAGTGCCTATACTTTTTCTGGTGACCCGTGGGAGAATCGAACTCCCGTTTCAGCCTTGAGAGGGCCGTGTCTTAGCCGCTTGACCAACGGGCCGGATACTTTTTTAATGCGGTACTGCTTCAACCGCTCGACTATTCTATCACATTTTTTTCGCTTTGTCAATAGTTTTTGAAAAGATTTTTTTGTTTATTGTTGATTTTTGCATATTAAAATGTTAAAATGTTATTTGTGGTATTATACCCACAAATTCCACTCTTTTTGGAGGATATATGGATTTTAGATTACTCAATCCCGTTGTCAGAAGTGCTGACGTTTACGAGAAAGTTATAAATCAAGGCTTTTGCCGATGCTATGACGCAAGACTTATATACGTTATTTCGGGCGACTTGGCATTCCAAGGCGAAAATGACAAAAAGCCGCAGCACCTTGGCCCGGGAAACCTATTATATATCCCCGCGGGTGAAATCTATAAATTGAAAGCCAAATTCATTCGGGCGGCGGTATTCACCTTCGACCTCACTGCCGAAAATCCCGACCCTACGGAGCCGATTTCGCCCGTTGCGGCAGAGCATTTTGACGCGAGCCTACTTCACAAAACGAAAGACTCCGCCCCATTTGATAAAACAATTTTGCTTGAGGACGCAGAGGCTGACAGAGATTTCTTCATTAATATGACTAATCTTGCAATTTCGGGCGAGGGTGAATGGCGCGCACACGTTTCAGCGCAGTTAAAGCTTGCGCTTCTCAAGCTCGCTGAAACGAAGAGCGAAAACGCACTCCCAACGAGAATGGTTGAAAACCTCGACTCCTACATCAGAGAAAACTACAAGGACGAAATATCAAACACAGAAATCGGTGCAATTTTCGGTTACCACCCATTCTACGTCAGCAGAATGCTCAAGGAGAAAAAAGGAATAACCCTGCGCCAATACATAATTTCCTACAGATTCAAGGCGGCACGCAAAATGCTTATGCTCACCGATAAATCAATCGCGGAGATTGCCGAGGAAAACGGTTTTACAGACGCATCGTATTTTGCAAAATCATTCAAGGCAACCTTTGGAATCACACCAAAGGAATACAGAAACAGTTTCAAGGATTCTTTTATATAAACAATATAATTGTAAATATATATTTACAATTTAGAGGACAAAATTTGACACGGATACTAACGGAGCCTTTATGCTGAAGAAAAACGATATAATAGAAATCGAAATAACCGACATCACAAATCTCGGATTTGGCGTTGGAAGATTTGACGGGCAAATCGTCTTTGCCTCGGGCGCGGTTACGGGAGATTATGCAAGCGTTAAGATAATCAAGGTTAATAAATCATACGCAATTGCGAGAGTTGAAAAAATAATAAAAAGCTCACCGCACAGATGCGAGGGCTTCTGCCATCATAAGAGCTGCAAGAGCTGCGCCTACAAGGAGATTAACTATTCCCACGAGCTTTCGCTGAAGGGAGAGACCATACGTGCCGCTTTTCATTCGCAAAATCTTGACGGAGTAACGGTTGAATCGGTCACCCCCTCACCGAGCGAGCGCGCATACAGAAACAAAGCGCAATATCCCATAGCAAAAGCAACTGACGGAAGCTTTGTCATCGGATTTTATGCACCTAAATCCCACAGAGTTACCGATGCTGTCTCTTGCCCCCTTGCGCCCGACGTTTTTGCGAAAATCAACACTGCACTCGCTCAATTTTTCAAAGAGCAAGACTACACGGCATACGACGAGGAGAGCGGAATCGGACTTTTGCGACATATATATCTGCGCCGCTCCGAAAAGCTCGGCGAGGTTCTTCTGACCCTTGTTATAAACGGTGATTCGCTTCCTAAAAGCGATGAGCTCATTGCTATGATAACTGCAAAATTCCCCGAGATTGTGGGAATTCTTATCAACGTCAACAAGGAAAACACCAACGTGGTTTTGGGAAGAAAATACATCACCCTTTACGGTAAGGAATATATCCGCGACGAGCTGTGCGAAGTTGATTTAAAAATCACCGCCCCCTCCTTTTACCAAGTTAACCACGACGCAACGGAGCTTCTTTATTCTAAAGCACGCGAGCTTGCAGATCTTCAAAAAAGCGACACGCTCCTAGACCTTTTCTGCGGAATAGGCTCAATCGGGCTTTCGATGGCAAGCGACGCGGCAGAGCTTATCGGAATAGAAATCGTTGACGCGGCAGTTGAGTGCGCAAAGGAAAACGCAAAAAATGCGGGAATAGAAAACGCACATTTCTACGCGGGAGACGCGACGCAAACCGAGCTCTTGCTTGCAAATGCAGAGGAAAAGCTCGGAAGAAAAATTCTCCCCGACGTTGTAATTTTAGACCCACCGCGCGCGGGGTGCGATGAAAAGCTTGTTGACTTTGTTTCCTCACTTAATCCCAAACGCATAGTTTATATTTCCTGCAATCCCCAAACCCTTGCAAGAGATACGAAACGTTTTTTTGAAAACGGATATACAACCGACAAGGTATTTGGATTTGACCTTTTCCCAAAAACGGGACACGTTGAGTCAGTCCTTTGCCTTACAAAAGCTTAAATCAAGGATTTTGACGGAGTATCAATAAATGAAGCTCTTTTTAAATGCTTTCACAAAGTACGCACTCGGTCTTATTCTCGTCGGTGCAATGCTCTTTCTTCCCGCGTGGACGTTTAATTACCTCGGTGCTTGGCTCTTTATCGGAGCGCTTTTCGTTCCTATGCTTATTATGGGCGCCGTTATGATATTCAAAGCGCCAAATCTTCTTGCAAAAAGACTCAATAACAAGGAAAAGGAAAAGACGCAACGCGGTGTTGTTGCTCTTTCGGGATTGATGTTCCCCATCGGATTTGTTCTTTCGGCTCTTGATTTCCGATTCGAGTTGTCAAGCGTTCCGCTATTTCTAACTATAGGGGCGTGTGTGATTTTCCTTATCGGATATGCGGCATACGCCGAGGTTATGCGCGAAAACGCATACCTTTCGCGCACCGTCGAGGTGCAAGAAAATCAAACCGTTATCAGCACGGGACTTTACGGCATTGTCAGACACCCGATGTACCTTGCAACGCTTCTAATGTTCTTGCCTATCCCATTAATTTTGCAATCCTTTTGGGGCCTCATTCCTCTTTCACTCTACCCCGTTATAATCGTTATACGCATTTTTGACGAGGAGCGCGTTTTAACAGAGGAGCTTTCCGGCTACGCGGAATACAAAACGAAGGTGAAACGCAGACTTATACCTTTCATTTGGTAAAAACGCACGCAGGCTTTTGCCACATAAAACATATGTAAGGAGACTAAAATGATACAAGACCTCCACTCACACACGTATTACTCATTTTGCGGAAAGGACAGTCCCGAAAAAACAGTTGAGGCAGCAATTGCTGGCGGAATTGAGCTATTCGGAATAAGCGACCACAGCCACGGCGTTGGCTATTGCAGAGTTGATGCATTTTTTGCACCCGAAGAGGCAATTGCACACAAGTACGCAAACCATTCGCTGGAAAGATATTTCGACCACATGACCCTCATAAAAGAAAAATACAAGGGCAAAATAGAAATTATGCGCGGAATTGAAATCGCAGCGCACACAAACATTCCAAAGGTTGATATTCCGAGCGACGCGGACGTTTCCTTCTTTGACTATTGCTTGGTTGAAAACCCCGACCTTGAAAACACGATAATAGACGACCTTTTCGCCTTTAGAGATCGTTGCGGCTGCCCGCACGTCGGCATCGCGCACACCGATATGTTCGGATATATAAAATCACGTAAAGAGGACCCGTTCAAATATTTCAAAAGAATGGCAGAGGAAAACATGTTTTGGGAAATGAACGTTTCCTTTGACAGTATACACAAATATCACGAGCATCCCTATATGCTTGAATTCTTCAAAAACGAAGAGCAGCAGGCCATTGTGCGAGAATCGGGAATACGCTTAAGCGTTGGCTTTGACGGACACAGAGTTGAGGATTATCTGCCCACCCGTGTCAAAGAATTTTGTCATCGCATAACAAACATAGGCATAAAACTCGCGTTCGAAAAATAAGAGAGAAGCCTTTTGCACCGATTATGAGAAAAACACAAATTGATAAAATCCCGAATATCCCCGAGGGCCTTACAGCTTTCATAGACGGAGCCAAGCTTTTCGACAGCTCCTGCTCCCCCGAAGCGAGAGTGTACTTTATTGATAAGGGCGAGGGATACTATCTTAAACGCGCAGAAAAAGGCGCGCTTGAAAAAGAGAAGATAATGACCGAATATTTCCACAAAAAAGGGCTTGGCACCGAGGTCGTCTGCTCCATTCAAGACGAAAGCTGCGATTGGCTTTTGACCGCCGCACTCAAGGGCGAGGACTGCACGTATTTTAAGTATCTTGAAAATCCAAAAAGGCTTTGCGACACGATTGCCGAAAGGCTACGTGAGCTTCACGAGCTTGACTTTTCCGATTGCCCTATAACCGATAGAAACGAATACTATCTTGCAACCGCAGAGAAAAATTATCGAAACGGAGTTTTCGATTCAGAGCTTCTTTCGGGCGAATTGAAATTTGATGACAGAGAGGCGGCATTTAGCCTGATTGAGAGAGAAAAATCGAGCTTCAAAAG
>JAGBUD010000118.1 GCA_017630995.1 Clostridia bacterium | reverse complement strand
TGTATTGCGTCTTTTTCACGAAATCGTCAACGGAAAGAGGGCTTGAAAATCTTGCCGTTCCGCTTGTGGGAAGCGTGTGATTTGTTCCCGCAAAGTAATCGCCGAGTGCCTCGGGGCAGTATCTTCCAAGGAAAACAGAGCCTGCGTGGCGCACCTTTTCAAGATATCGGAACGGCTCGTCAACGCAAAGCTCAAGATGCTCGGGGGCAATTCCGTTCGCTATTTCAACCGCGCTCTCCAGCGAGTCGGTTATTATAATCTTTCCGTAGGTGGCAATCGAGGCGCGTGCAATCTCCGCGCGCAAAAGGGTGGGTATCTGCTTTTCGATTTCGCGCGAAACCTCAAGCGCAAACTCCTCCGAATCGGTCACGAGAACGGCGCTCGCCATTCTGTCGTGCTCCGCTTGCGAAAGCAGGTCTGCCGCGATGTCGCAGGGGCGATTCTTTGCGTCGGCAATAACCATTATCTCGCTCGGCCCCGCAATCATATCTATCGAAACTGTGCCGTAAACCTGTCTTTTTGCCTCGGCAACGAATGCGTTACCGGGTCCCACGATTTTGTCAGTCTTGGGAACGGTCTCTGTTCCGTATGCAAGCGCGGCAATCGCCTGCGCTCCGCCAATCTTATAAATCTCGTCAACTCCCGCAACGTATGCCGCTGCAAGAATAACGGGATTAACCTTTCCCTCCTTTGAGGGCGGTGTGGTCATAACAACTCTGCCGCAGCCCGCGATTTTTGCGGGGATAGCGTCCATAAGAACGGTTGAGGGATATGCCGCAGTTCCGCCGGGAACGTAAAGTCCCGCAACGTCAACGGCAACTACCTTTTGACCGATTATAATGCCGTTTTCCTTTTTGATTTCAAAGCCCGAATTTTTCTGCTTTTCGTGGAACTCGCGGATATTCTCCGCCGCTTCCTTGAGAATTTCGATGAACTCCTCGTCAACTGAGTCAACAGCCTCGCGTATTTCCTCCTCACTTACCTTGAGGGAGGTGAGGTGCGCCTTGTCGAACCTTTCTGCGTAGCGATAAAGTGCCGCGTCACCCTCTCGGCGCACGGTGTCTATTATCTCGCTAACGGTTGCGCTAACGTCAACCTTTTCCGAAACCGCAGAGAAAATCTTTTCTCTCTCGGATATCGCGTCTTTTATTATGCTAATCATTTTAACCTCGAATATTGCTTATTTTTCTATTTGAGCGCAAAGTCCGCGCTTTATCTTTTCTATCACCTCGGCGGAGAATGCGAAGCTCGATTTGTTTGCAATCAGCCTTGCGCTGATGGGAACGAACTTCTCAAGCACCACGAGATTGTTCTCGCGCAGAGTTGCGCCCGTCTCAACTATATCAACGATAACGTCGGAAAGGTCGAGTATCGGTGCAAGCTCAATTGAGCCGTTGAGGTGAATTATGTCAATATCTCTGCCAAGAGATGCGTAATGGTCCTTTGCAATTCTCGCAAACTTCGTCGCAACGCGCAGAGTTTTGTTTCTGTCGTCAACGAAATCTGCCTTTGCCGCAACAGCCATATGGCATTTTCCGATGTTGAGGTCAAGCAGCTCAAAAACGTTCGGTCTGTATTCGAGCAAAATATCCTTTCCCGCAACGCCGATGTCCGCGGCACCTCTCTCAACGTATATCGCAACGTCGGAGGGCTTAACCCAGAAATAACGAACGCCAACCGCCTCGTTTTCAAATATCAGGCGTCTGCCGCCCTCCTTGATTGAGGGGCAATCAAAGCCCGCCGCCTCAAACATAGAGTAAACCTTTTCGCCGAGTCTGCCCTTGGGGAGCGCGACGTTAAGCATCTTTTTCATATCTCGCCCTCCTTTGCCGCAAAAAATCTCTCAAGCTCGTCAAGGTAAACCGCAAATCCGATTGCCCTTGTGGCTCTGCCCATCTTCTTCATCAAATTATCATACTGTCCGCCCGAAATCACGCTCGCGGGAATACCCTCGATAAATCCTTGCATAGCAATTCCGTTGTAGTAGCTCGTGTCGCTCACTATTGAAAAATCAATCTTGAGATTTTCACGAACGCCGAGGCTTTCAAGCGAGGTTATAACCGAAATCAATCCGTCGATAGCAGAGCAGCAAGCATCGTCAAGTCTGAATGCGTCAAGGCGGGGCAAAACGTCGCACGGGGTGCCATAAATCTCCGCAAGGCTCGCAATAAGCGCCGCGTCATTCTCCGAAATGCCCGCAGAAAGTGCCATCTCGCGCATCTCGCTTGAATTCTTCTCGCCAAGCAGGGTGAGCATATCACGGCTCATATCCTCGCTCATGTTAAAATGAGCAATAACGCTCTTTGCAACGTCGGTGTTCGAAATCGCAAGAATATTCTTTTCCGAAATGGTATAAAGGCTCTTTGCCGCAAGCATTATAACCTCGCAAATCTCCTTTTCGCTCACCTCGCCAATGCATTCAAGTCCAACCTGCATAAGTTCCTTGAAGCTGTTTGTGCCGTCCGAAATTCTGTATACGTTTTCGTTGTACTGCGCCTTTATGAGCTTCTCTGCAGAGGCGCGGCTGCTCTTAACAATCGAGAGGGTAACGTCGGGCTTTAGCGCAAGGAGTCTGCCGTCGGTATCGGTAAAGGTTATAACGTTCTCCGAAATGAGAAAGTCCTTGTTTTTAAAGTAGAGGTCGTATTCCTCAAACTTGCTCATCTTGTACTGCTTGTAGCCATACTGCGAGTAAAGCGCGCGAAGCGTGAATATCTCTCTCTCATCGGGTGTCAAAACAGAATAAATATCATTCATTTGCGTCAGATTCTCCATCACTTATAACTATATCGTATCCGCCCTCGCCGTAAAGCAAGCATTTGTTAACTCGGCTGATAGTTGCCGTGCTTGCTCCGCATTTTGCGGAAATCTCTTGGTAGGGGAGCTTCTTTTTCAGCATCTTCGCAACCTGAAGCCGCTGAAGAATTGCGTCAAGCTCCTTTATCGTGCATATATCTTCAAAAAAACGTCTGCATTCCTCAACGTCCGATAGCTTCAAGACGGCGGAGAAAAGTTCGTCGTAGTTTTCTATTGAAAAGCTCTTCATAATTCCATTACCTTTCCAAATTTCATTCAAGCGGAGAAAAAGCCCCCCGCAGAAAATAACACGCTTTAGATTTTAGCACACTAAAGCGGTAAAGTCAAGAGGCTTTTTAAAAAAACTTAAATTTTTAAGAGTGTGGGCGCATATTTAAAATAAATGGGTGCAGAAAAGGGGCAGGCGGGAAATAGCGAAAAATCACCCGTTAATTTCGCGGAAAATATCCTCGGCAACCCTCGATATATGCTCTCTCTCCTCCTTGGCCGCAGTAGAAAGCGGGGCGTTTTTCGGCAGTCCCCAAACGTTGAATAGGCGCGGGCCTATCCAAGAGGAGCCTTCTGTGTTTTCGAAAAGTCCGAGAAGAATCGAGAGGGAAGCGCGCCTTGGCGACATAAATATAATCTTCATCGGGTGTTTTATCAAAGCAAAAATGAGCTTGGGGTAGTGCGCGGTTATGTTCGTGAACGTGATACCCGGGTGGGTTATAGATATAATTCCGTCACTGTCAAAATCGGAAAGGGAATACATAAGGTGTCTTTTTGCGTTTCCGTAAAC
>JAGBUD010000117.1 GCA_017630995.1 Clostridia bacterium | reverse complement strand
GTGTATCTGTCCTTGAGGTCCTTTGCGTAGGATATTGCCTTATTAATCTTTTCTGTTCCGTAAAGGTCGTGGAACGCTTTTATATTGAGCTTAACGGGGGCAAGTATTCTTTCTATTTCCCAAGAATTAGGGGTGCTTTTGAAAAGTCTTTTGATTTCGGCTTCCTTTTTGAGATAGGTTTCGGTTCTGTCGGTGACGTAGTTTCCAACCTTATCCTGAAGTGCTATGCAGCCCTCTCCGACGGGGCCGTATATATCCTTGATTTTTCTTTCATATTCTTCGCGGGGGAGCAAGAATTTTCTTCTCGGGAAAGGCGTTTCCATAAGCTCCTCGCGTATTGAGGCTGTAACTATCGTTGAGTACGCAACGTCGATACCGTGGGGAAAATATTCCTCTCCGTTAACGATTCCGACTATTTCAAAGAAGTGTGAGAGGTGGTGCTCGCTTCCCGATGCGGGGCGCGAGGAACCCGCGAAGCTCATCATAATTCCAACAACGACGAGAGCCTCCATAAGTGCGGCAATGCTTTCGTCATCTCTTTGTAAGAGCCCGTTTGCCAAGGCGCGAGTTTTTTCTATCATCTCGGCAGTGGTGTTGTAAATGTAGTCGCAAAGGTATTCTCCGTTAACGATATTTGCGAGCTTCCAGTCGCAAAGCGCAGAGTATTTTCCGATTATATCGCCGTATCCCGCCTTTATCATATCAAGGGGCGCGTTCTTTAAGATATCAACGTCGGCAATTATTGCCATAGGCAATCCCGCTTTGACGGTTTCTTTCATTCCGCCAAGGATCATTGCTGCACCGTCGGAGGCATATCCGTCCATCGAGGGCGCGGTGGCAACGTCTACGTAAGGGATTTTGGAAAAATGAGAAACGTACTTGCAAAGGTCTTGAATAACGCCGGAGCCAAGCGCAATTATCATATCGATGCCGTCTATATTCTCGTTAACTCGGCTGATTGCCTCCTCGTTGGGAATAAGCACGGTTTTTCCGTCGAATATAACCTCGCGCACGTCTTTTCCCTTGAGCGCGGAGATAACGCGCTCACCGCCCGCGCCGTAGGTGTTTTCGTCGGCAACAAGCAGTATGCTCTTATAGTCGGAAAGAAGCTTAGCAAGTCTTGCGGTAGCTCCGTTTTCTATGTAAACGCTTTTTATGCAGCATTCGTGGCGTTTTCCGCACGAGCAGTCAACACCGCTGAGTATTTCGTTGATGTTCATATTGATTCTCCTTTTGAAAAAATATATCTTTCGAAAGCAATCGTTTTGCGTTTGATTTCTTTCGAGTCACTGTACGTATCGAGTATATCACAGAATGTGAATTATTTCAAGATTTTTTATAAATTTATATTACTTCGGTTGATTTTGATATCCGCTTTTGCTTTACCAATATTTCAAATTTCGTATTGATTTTTTCAATCGACTGTTGTAAAATAAACAGTAAAGAAAAGGGAGGCTTTGCTATGGCACGTACAAATGAAAAAGAAGAAAAGCTTGTCAGGCTAACGCCTTGCGACCTTGCGCACGAAAGATTTTACGGCAGAAGCGTTCCCGTTATGTTTAAAAAAGACATAATGCACCCATATCGGCAAAGCGTGCATATGCACGATTTTGTGCAGCTGTGGTACTGTATATCGGGAAAATGCAAAAACGTTGTGGGAAAGGAGAGCTATCCCTTAAAGGCGGGCAGCTTGGTTATCGTTCCGTGCGGTGTTGAGCATTCTCTTGTCGTGGAGGAGGACGCCGAGCTTTTCTCGTTCAGCATTTCGCCCTTGACTTTTTTAAAGTTTGATCCCGCAGCTTGCAGTCACCTTGCCGCATATACTCTTATGCCCGCGTTTTGCGATGAAAATTCGCCATTTGCAACTCGGAGCATCGCTCTATCAGAGGAATCGCAAAACAGGTTTTGCAATATGTTCTCAAGGCTTTCCATAAATAACGATTTTAATTTCAAAAATCTCCTTTTTCAAATAAATGAGCTTTTTTTGCTTCCCGAGCTTCTGGTAAAAGAGGGGGAGATGGAATCGGCGCTGAATGTTATCGAAAAGCAGATTGTTCCCATAATCCGCGCCGTGTCGTATATAAACTCAAACTTTGCGGATAAGATAACAACACGCGACCTTTTGAGAGAGTCGTTCCTCTGTCAAACGACGTTCTTCTCCCTATTCAAGCAGTTTATGGGTATGCGCTCCTCAACATATATACAAAGGCTCCGCACCTCACACGCGATTTTCTATCTTTCGCATACCTCTTACGATATTTCAAAGGTGTCCGATTGCTGCGGATTTAACACGCCGTCGCACTTTGTTATGTGTCATAAAAAACACACGGGACTGCTCCCAAAATATCTGCGCACAAGACTGAAGATGTATTACGAAAAAAATCCGGAAATCAAGGTTAAAAAACCTAATCCGTTTGAGTAAGTCCCACCCCGTGTTAAGCTAAACACGGCAAAAAAGAGCTTTTAAATTGGAAAAACATATAAAAAAGAGAGAAATCCGCTCTGCATTTCCAAAGGCACAATAGCTTTTGGGCTGCAATGAGGCTTCTCTCTTTTTTTATCAAAAATCTTTAATTAGAAAATGTATCTTTTTATACTCTTGTCGTTGACGAGAATATCCATAGCCAAAAGCATTCTTTCAAGATGGAAGGGACCTGCGCAGTGCGTGCCCTTTTCGCTTCTATCCTTTGCTTTGGGGTCGGTTATCTTGATATCGCGGTACCATCTGCCGAGCTCTTCGTCCACGAAATATTCTTCTGCCGCCTTTTCAATCATATTCGCAAGTCGTTTGTACTTTTCATCTCCGAACATAAGATATGCAAGAGTGTAAGCGGTAACCGCTTCTTGCTGCGGCCAAGCGAGGATTGTGTTGCTTCTTTCGAAATTATGCGGCTCGTAGGGGGAGATTGCCGTGGGAATGAGTGCGGTTTTTTCTTCAAAGCCCTCTGGCATAGCGTAGTCGAGAAGCTTTTTGCCGAAAAGGCGCATTTCGTCGTTATTTCTGTATTCGCCCTCGCAAAGAACAAACCAAGCCGCCTCGTATACGTGACCGGGGCAGGTGTGCGCCATTTCTCTTGTAACCTCGTATCCGGGGAGAGGGAAGTACTCGAGAACCATTTTCTTCTCGTCGTCAACGTGTCCGACGTTCATCATTCTCTCAACGCATTTTTCCGCAAGCTCGTTTGCTTCCTTAACTCTTATACCTGCACTGCGCACGAACTGCGCGTTTACAAGCATAGCCATATTGAAGCCGAAAACTTTACACGGTACGGGCTCTGTCTTGTTATTCTGCTGCTTTTCAAGGCCACCGAAGTATCCGTCATACATAATGTCAAAGCACTTCTCGGCAATAGCCTTTGCGTCCTTGTTTCCCGTTGCCTTATAATATTGAGCGCAGCCCATAGCGATGAATCCTTCGTTATAAACGCCCTTGACTTCTCCCGTGAACTGTCCGTCTCTTGTAACCCAAAGGGGAAATCTGTTATCTACGTATTCAATCTTTTTCAAAAATTGGAGTATGTGCTCGCAGATGTCAAGGTATTCCTTTCTTCTTTCAACGTGAAGATAGGCCATGGAGTAGCTCCACATATCACGTCCGAAATACCAGCAGTGCTTCTTGGTTGACGTTACGTTTGCGTCGGGATCGAATTCCGTGAAAATTCCGCCGAAATCCTCGTCCTTGATAATGTTAAGATAGTGGGGGAGGGTTTTTTCGGTGAGGTATTTTGCGTACTTTGTCATACTGTTCTCCTTCGGATCACAAAACGTATCTCTTAATGCTCTTATCTTCTTCGAGAATTATAAGGCCGAGAAGCATTCTTTCAAGATGGAAGGGGCCCTCGATATGTCCCGATCTGTCGTTTCTTTCGCTGATGGGAGGAAGCCCTCTGTCTATGTTTATATACCATCTCTTCTGCTCTCTGTCGGCAAAGTAGTCAAACGCCGCCTTTTCAACCGTTTCGGAAAGAGTCTTGTATTTCTCCTCTCCGAACATATAGTAAGCAACCTTGTATGCAACTATTGCTTCCTGTGCGGGCCATGAAATCGTGGTTTTTGTTTGGTCAAAGTTGAAGGGCTCATCGGGACGCAGGATTGTGGGAATAAGCTGCTCCTGCTTCTCGAATCCCTCGGGCATAGCATAATCAAGCAGTTTTCTTCCAAAATCCTTGATTTTTTGGTCGTTTCTGTATTCGCCCTCGCACATAACGAACCACGAAGCCTCGTATACGTGACCGGGGCAGGTGTGGTTTTTATCCATGGGCATAGTTTCGCCTGGAACGGCAAGCTCCTCGATAACCATTTTTCTGGTATCGTCAATATGCGGCTCGTTCATCATGCGCTCAACGCAAACCTTTGCAAGATAGTCTGCCTTTTCAACGCGGATTCCCGCGTTTCTCACGAATTGAGCGCCCGCAAGCATAGCCATGTGAAGACCGAATACAAAGGTGCGCACGCCTATGCTGTTAACTCTTCCGCTTTCGGCAGACTGGAAATATCCGTCGTACATAATGTCGAAGAACTTTTCTGCGTATTCCTTAACGTCCTCTCTGCCCGAAACTCTGTAGTACTGCGCGCAGCCCATAGCGCAGAAGCAGTCGCTATAGAAGTTATCGCCTTGGCTTCTCGTCATTGTTTTTCCGTCGCGGGTTACCCAATAGGGAAGCTTGCCGTCAACAAGCTCGATTTTCTGCAAGAACTTGAATATGTGATCGCACATTTCAAGATATTCGGGTCTTTTCTCCACGAGCATATATGTAAGGGAGTAGGTCCACATAGCTCTGCCTTGGAACCAAACGTCCTTTTCTTCATTTATGAGATTGCACTCACTATCGTAAAAGTTGAGTATTCCGCCGCATTCGTCATCTCTTTGAAGCTCAAGATAGTGGGCGAGAATTTCGTCTGTGAGATACTTCTTGTAATCCATTTTAGTATGTCCTTTCGGTGATAATATTAAAGCAGCCCAAGCTCGTCGAGGAAGTAGGCTCTTGTAAGTGCGCGGTTTCCGTATTTATCAACTACCTCAATTCTGAAATAAGGAGTTGTATGTGCCTTTGTCTTTTCGTGGCTTGTGAGCAGACGTTCAAGGCTCATATTTGCACCGGTAAGAAGCTTTCCGTCATCCGCAAGATATGAAACGGTTATTCTGCGGTCTGTAACGAGGCTTATTCTCTTTGCTGCGGAGGTCTTAATTTTTACTACCCCGTCCTCAAGGTAAAGGCTCTTGATCTCGGGGCCTGTCGATGAATAGAAATCTCCCTTTTCGAGTGCCGCGAAAACGGTGTCATAGTCAAGGCTCTTTGCCTTTACCATAATCCAGCCGCCGAATTTGTCCTTTTCGCCGTGGTTATCGTCGGTGGCGAGAGGGAAAACTCTTTCTCCCTCAGAGAGAAGGTCGATTATAGGCTGCTCGGAGTCGATATAACCCGCTCTCACGCAACCCGTGTTATACCATTCAACGCCCCAAATGCCTTTAAGGCCTGAATAGTCGTCGTGATTTTGAAGCGACCATACGGGGTGGTTAAGGGAAACAAGCATTCCCTCGGATTTAGCCAGATTGATTATCCACTGTGCAAATTCCTTTGTGTAATGGCGCTCCTCAAGTCCTGCGGCAGCCATTTCGTCGGTGAAGTGGTTAACGATATTTCCCCACCAAGCGTCCTTTTTGCAGTAGGTCTTTGAAAGATATCTTTCGGGGTCGGGGGAATAAACGTTCATATGGTAAAGCTTTATGCAGTTAGGCGCTCTGTTCCAATCGCGCAGCTGTATTTCGTATGCGGTTATGGGAAGAAAGTTCTCATCGCGAAGCTCGTAATGAGGAATCATTATTTCGTGGTCAGTAAACGCAACTATCGAATAGCCGTTTTTCACATATGCTTCCTTGGTTTCCTCCGCGGTAGTCTTTCCGTCGGATATAACCGTGTGCGAGTGCATATTGGCCTTATAAAATTTTCCGTTTCTGGGCAGTAAGTATTTTTTCATAAGAAAACCTCCGTTTAATTTAATTATACAGATTCGGTAGCCGTATAATTATAAAAAATAACATTTTTTATCTGTAGTAAAGTATACCCCCTTTGAAAAAATATGTCAATAGCTTCGGGTATTATATTTTTTAAGTTTACCGTTAAAAAACGCATTTTCGCCCACTTTCAAATCCAAAGCGTCGGGCTTTTTAAAAGAAAAAAAGAAAAAGCGTCAAAAACGAAAACGCTTTTGACGCTTTGAGCGCGGAATAAAATGCGCCGGCTTAAAGTGCTTTTATCCTCCGAGCAAGAAGTCGGTTATCAGCATAACGGCAAATCCAACCAAAAGTGCGTAGGTTGCACCTCTTTGGTGGCCGTGTGCGTGAGTTTCGGGTATCATTTCGTCGCTTATTACGTAAAGCATAGTTCCTCCCGCAAACGCGAGTGCAAAGGGCAAAACCGCCGTTGAAACGCTAACCGCGAAATATCCGATAAAGGTTCCGATAACCTCGATAACTCCCGTGAGCATTGCTATCAAGAATGCCTTTGCGGGCTTCATTCCCGCCGAAATCATAGGCCCGATAATAACCATTCCCTCGGGAATATTTTGAAGTGCAATACCGCCGGCTATTATGAGCGCTTGCGAGGTGTCTCCCGAGCCAAAGCCAACGCCCGCCGCAATGCCCTCGGGCAAATTATGGATAGCAATCGCGCTGACAAAGAGAAAAACCTTTGAGAGTCTTTGCGTGTTTCCCTCGCTTGTTTCGCTTCCGCCCGCAACTTTGTGAATGTGCGGAACGAGCTTATCTATGAGGTTTAGACACGCGGCACCCGCAAAAATGCCCGCAACCGTAACGATGATAGAGATTTTACCCCCGCCGTATTCGAGAGAGGGAAGAACAAGTCCGACCACTGCGGCGGCAAGCATAACTCCCGCGGCGAATGAAAGAACTATGTCCGAAAAGGTGTGGGATATTTTTTTAAAGATAACGCCGACAACGGCGCCGAAAACAGTTGCTCCGCCGACGCCGAGGGCTGTCAATAGTACAAGATCCATAGAGTACTCCGTGCGTCCCGCTCCGTTCCTTTACCGCTTTTCGAACAAAGCAAGACCCCTTATCAAAATGTAATTATGCTTCGCTGAACATATCCTTGCCGACACCGCAGAGGGGACATTCAAAATCATCGGGTAGGTCCTCGAATTTTGTTCCTTTTGCAACGTTTTGCTCCTCGCAGCCAAGAGCCTCATCGTATTCCCAGCCGCACGCGTCACATACGTACTTTTTCATAGATTTCTCCTTTTTATTTGTTTATAAATAAAATCACTTGATTTCTTCAAAATCAGAAGCGGGGTGCTTGCAGAGGGGGCAGATAAAGTCGTCGCCAAGCTCGCCCTCGTGGATATATCCGCAGATTGTGCAAACGTAACCTTTTTTGCCCTCGGTTTGAGGCTTTGGCTTAACATTTGAATGATAGTAGGAATAGGTCATGGTTTCCTTATCGGAAATAACGCGAGCCTCCGTTACAGAGCAGATAAACATTCCGTGAGTTCCGAGGTCAACGTACTGCTCAACCTCAAGCGACATAAAGGAATTGATGTATCTCGGAAGAAAAACAAGGCCGTTATCCGAGCGGTTGGGCGTGCAGTTTGCAAACTTATCGGTGTTTCTTCCGCTGACGAATCCGAACGCCTCAAAAACCGAGAACGGAGCTTCGGTTGTCAGACAGTTTATATTCATAATTCCCGTTTGCTTTATTACGTGGTGGGAATAGTTTTCCTTGTTTATCGTAACCGCAATTCTGTTCGGTGTGTTGGTGACCTGCGTTACGGAGTTGATTATTGCGCCGTTATCCTTTTTACCGTCGTTTGAGGTAACAACGTAAAGTCCGTATACAATCTTGAAAAGAGCGGAAAGGTCGTTTTTGTTTGCGGTTTCTCCGCGCATAGAAACGTACTCGCGCGAAAGCTCGTCTGCAAGGCTCGTGATTGCGGCAAGGCTGGTGTCGGAAAGGGCGGAGAGAATGGTAACGGTGTTTTCGGCAAACGTGAGGTTCTTGGATTTTTCAAGCATAGAGCGCATTATTTTTGCCGCAAGAGGTGCCCAGCTTCCGTTTTCTATGAACGCAACCGTTCTGTTTTGATAGTTGCGCTCGGTGAGGTTGATTATAAACTCGTGCATAAAGGGGAAGATTTCTGCGTTGTAGGTCGTTGTTGCAAGAACGAGCTTTGAATATCTGAAAGCGTCTTCAACTGCCTCTGCCATATCGCATCTCGCAAGGTCGCAAACGCTGACCTTGGGGCAACCGTTGGCTTTGAGCTTTTCTGCAAGAATATCAACCGCCTTTTTAGTGTTCCCGTAAACCGAGGTGTAAGCGATAAGAATACCGTCGTCCTCGGGCTGATATGAAGACCAAGTGTTGTAAAGATTTATATAGTAACCGAGGTTTTCCTTTAACACGGGTCCGTGCAAAGGACAGATTATTTCTATATCAAGCTCCTTTGCCTTTTTGAGAAGTGCCTGCACCTGCGCGCCGTATTTTCCAACTATGCCGATGTAGTATCTTCTTGCCTCGCAAGCCCAATCCTCGTCTGCATCAAGCGCGCCGAATTTTCCGAATCCGTCGGCGGAGAAGAGAACCTTGTCGGTTGAATCGTAAGTAACGATAACCTCGGGCCAATGCACCAT
Organism: Clostridia bacterium; assembly: GCA_017630995.1. The sequence goes on along the minus strand of JAGBUD010000117.1, from coordinate 4,134 downwards.
AGGCGCGCAAACAAAGGTAAGATTGTGCTTTCCGAGAGAAAGTGTGTCCCCTTCGCCAACGATTATTCGCTTATCGGCAAAATCGGTTCCGAAAAAGTTTTTCATCATGTTAAATGCCTTTTGTGAGGAAACGATTTTTGCGTTGGGATAGGTCTTTGTAAACGTTAAAACGTTTGCTGAATGGTCGGGCTCCATATGCTGAACTGTGAGATAATCGGGCTGTCTTTTTCCAAGGGCTGAGGATATGTTATCAAGCCACTCGTGTGAAAATTTAGCATCAACCGAATCCATAATCGCAATTTTTTCGTCAATTATAGCATATGAATTGTAAGCCATTCCGTTAGGAACTGTGTACTGACCTTCAAAAAGGTCGATTTTGCGGTCATTGACACCGATATATTTTATATCGTCAGTTACTTTCATTGTGAGTACCTCTTATGTTTTTTGATTTTATTATACAGTGTTTTGATTTGAATTTCAATAGAAATTTGTTAAGAATCTCGCTGTGAATTTTAATGCGCAACGCTTTTGGGGCACTCAATATCAATGTATGCCTCGGAATGCGTTTGTGTTTAGCTCTTCGAGTCCTATTGGACGTTCTTTTTAGAACAAATCTCGTTTTGGCACTTTCCTGTAGTAAAAACGGAAACGAGATTTTCAACGGTTGTTTGCGCAATGTTGGAAAGTGCTTCCTCTGTTAAAAATGCTTGGTGCGAGGTAACTATTACGTTCGGCATAGAAATGAGCCTTGCAAGAACGTCGTCGTCAAGTATATGGCCCGAATAGTCCTCGAAGAAGAAGTCGGATTCCTCCTCGTAAACGTCGAGGCAAGCGGCACCTACTTTTCTTGATTTAATTCCCGAAAGCAACGCCTCCGCGTCTACCAGCGCGCCGCGCGACGTGTTGAGGATAACCACGCCCTTTTTGCATTTCTCTATAGCATGCTCGTCGATTATGTGATAGGTGTCTTCTGTGAGGGGGCAGTGCAGGGAGATAATATCGCTTTTTGAGAAAAGCTCGTCAAGGGTTGTGTATTTGATTGTATCTCCGTTGTCAAGGTCGGGGGAGGGAAATTTATCGTATGCCAAAACGTTCATTCCGAATCCGCGGCAAATATTTATGAAAACTCTGCCTATCTTGCCCGTTCCTATAACTCCCACGGTCTTTCCGTAAAGGTCAAATCCCGTCATTCCCGTGATGTTGAAATTGAAATCCTTTGTCCTCACGTATGCTTTGTGTATGCGGCGAATTGAGGTGAGCAGCATTGCTATAGTATGCTCTGCAACCGCGTATGGCGAATAGGCGGGAACTCGTAAAACGTGAATTTTTCCGAAAGCGTACTTAACGTCAACGTTGTTGTATCCCGCGCAGCGAAGCGCAATAGCGCGAACACCGAATGAGTAGAGCTTGTCTATCACCTCGCGCGAAACCGTGTCGTTAACGAAAACGCAAACTGCGTCGTATCCGCAAGCAAGCTCAACCGTATCCTCGTTAAGCTTTGTTTCAAAGTATTTTATTTCTATTCCGTATTCCTCGGCATATTTGTCAAACGAAGACTTGTCGTATGGTTTTGTGTCAAAAAAAGCTAATTTCATTTTCCCAATCTCTTTTGAATTTATTTTCAATAATATTATACCAAAATATTGTGTATATTTTCAAGATAAAAATAAAAAATAGCAAAGCCCCCGTGGGCCTTGCTATTTTCAAAGTCGTTTTTTTCTTTAAGCGAATTTAATACCGCCGTCGTTTGCGGGATTTGCGGTGTTTATCTGCAAGCTCATTTTAGCGTAAGGATTAGCAAGCCAAACGCAGAGAAGAGCGAGTCCCGCAATCTTGAAAATCGTTGAAATAAGTGCTATTGCACTTGAAATAAAGTTTACAATGTAAATTATATTAAAAGTGATGCCGGTGAGTAAAAGCTCAACGAGCGAGAAGATTTGCACCAAGAAAAAGATTGCGGCAATAGCCAAATTCAAAATGAGAATAACGCAAACGGCGATAACAATTATCGACTTTAGCTTGTCTGCAAATTTCTTGTGCAAAAGCTTGGAGTTTTGCACCGCAAGAATGACTATACCAATCATTGCAATAGGAATCAAAAGGGAATTTAAATTTGAGAAAAGATTTAAAATAAAGGTTACGAATGCATAGCGTCCAACGTTCTGCAAAAGCGTAACAAAGTTAAAGAACATCATTAACAAATCTGTGAGCATGATAATGACGCAGGGAATTGCAACGGAAAGTCCGTTTTTCTTGATGAAGAGCGAAACTACAATCGCAACGTATGCTGCAGATACAAAAAGCGAGAAAAGAAGCGAAAGCAGTCCGATAAAGTTTGCGGAAAATCCAAACATACTCAAAAGTCCCGTAAAGGATATGACGCTTCCGTAATAGTATTGAATGATAAAATTCGATACCATCGAAAAGATAGACGCTGCGATCATCGAAAGTATGTATCCTATCAACAAAAACGCGCATATCGGAAACTTGATTTTTCTGTTTCCAAGGGGATTGTTATCAAAGGCGGGGCCTTGATTTAACATAGATTGGTAGTTAAAAGCAGGATTGTTCATGAAATCAACTCCTAAAATTTGGTAGACTGAAGATTTATTCTTCAAGGACATTATATCACAACGGTTTTAAAATTTCAACCTAAAATTATTATGAGGTCACAGCGCTCGGTATAGGGCTAAAAAACTCGAACCTCACGTCTATTTCGCAACTTCCCGAAAAAGCAAAAAAGCACTGCCAAAGCAGTGCTTTTTTGGAGCTGCTACCCAGATTCGAACTGGGGACCTCATCCTTACCAAGGATGTGCTCTACCAACTGAGCCATAGCAGCAAATGCGTCGTGGGTTTTCCCAGTCAGCTATGTTATTATAGCAAAAAGATATGCGTTTGTCAATACTTTTTTGAAAAAAGGCTGAAAATTTTGATTTAATAAATTTTAACGCCCCCACTCCGCAGGTTGTTTTTTGGAGTCGGGGCGTATGCGTGTTAAATTTTCAAGGTTATATTTTGATAAAAAGCAAATATTAGTTTACAAAACCAATCTTCTTTCTTACCTTGCGCAAGGTCTTGTTTGCGAAGTAGGCGGCGTCTTCCGCGCCCGATTTCATAACTGCCTCAAGGTGAGCTTTGTCTTTTATAAGGCGGTCAAACTCTGCTCTTACGGGTGCAAGTCCGTCTGCCGTGGCTTCTCCCACCGCAAGCTTGAAATCGCCGTATCCCTTGCCCGAAAACTCCTTTTCGATTTCCTCAAAGCTCTTGCCCGTGAACGCCTTATATATCGTCATAAGGTTGGAGATTCCCGGTTTGTCCTCCGAATATCTTACCTCTGTGTCGGAGTCGGTAACGGCTCTCTTGAATTTGCGGATAATGTCGTCCTTTGAGTCGAGTATATAGACGACTGCGTTTTGGTTGGGGTCGGATTTTGACATCTTTGCGGTAGGCTCCGCAAGCGACATTATCTTCATAGTGTCAGTGCTCATGTATCCCTCGGGAATGGTGAACGTATCCGAGTAGAGCTGATTGAATCGCATAGCAATGTCGCGCGCAAGCTCAAGGTGCTGCTTTTGGTCTATTCCGACGGGAACGATATCCGTTTGATAGAGAAGAATATCCGCCGCCATAAGCGTGGGATAGGTGAAAAGACCTGCGTTGATGTTTTGCGCGTTTTTAAGGCTCTTGTCCTTAAACTGCGTCATTCTCGAAAGCTCACCGAACATCGTGTAGCAATCGAGTATCCAGCCAAGCTCTGCGTGCGCGGGAACGTGTGACTGAACGAAAAGGGTGTTCTTCGTTTCGTCAAGACCGCAAGCCATATAGAGAGCAAGCGTTTCGTAGGTTCTTCTGCGCAGCTCTGCGGGAACCTGCCTTACCGTTATTGCGTGAAGGTCAACGACGCAGTAAAATTTTTTGTAGTCCTCGGGAAAGCGCGAAAAGTTCTTTATCGCACCGAGGTAGTTTCCTATTGTAAGATTTCCCGACGGCTGCACGCCCGAGAAAACTGTTTTCATATCGCCGTTCATTTTTTAACCTCTGAATGTTTTTTATTCGTAAAGGGGATATTTTTCGCAAAGTGCCTTTACGCGCGCTCTTACCTCATCCTGATTCTTATCAAAATCGGTGAGTG
>JAGBUD010000116.1 GCA_017630995.1 Clostridia bacterium | reverse complement strand
TGGAGACAATACTACCGACGGTGAGGAAAACGACACCGAGGGTCGCGACAATACTACTGACGGTGACGAAAATGACACCGAGAGTGGAGACAATACTACCGACGGTGACGAAAACGGCACCGAGGGTGGAGACAATACTACCGATAATGACGAAAACGGTACCGATGGTGGCGACAATACTACCGACAGTGACGAAAACGAGTCCGTGGAAGAGGACGACGGTCTTTTGACTTACGAGGAGTATATAGCGCTTTCTGGCGAGGAGCAGCAAGCTTATTTCCAAAGCTTTGACACTTATCAAGAATTCTTTGATTGGTTCAATGCGGCAAAGGCAAAATACGACGAAGAGCACAAGGGTGATAACGTCGGAGAAGACGGAAATATTGATATTGGCGGTTAAGTAAAGCCTTATGGCTTATAAAAATTTTAAGAAGGGGCTATTATGCAAGTCAAGGAAAAGCAAAGCGTAATTTTTGCAAGCATTAATGAAATGATGCCCCTTATCATTGAATCTGTTGAGTTGGGAAACGACGTGGAGCTTTCGCCACGCGGCGTAAGTATGCTTCCGATGCTTCGAGAGGGAAAGGACAGCGTGATTATAACCTCTCCGAGCGGCAGACTTAAAAAGTACGATATTCCGCTTTACCGCAGAGCCGACGGTGTTTACGTGCTTCACAGAGTTGTAAAGGTTGGTGAATTTTATGCTTGCGTCGGAGACGGTCAGTATGTTCTTGAAAGAGTTTCCGATGAGCAAATCGTTGCCGTGGTAACGAAATTCAGACGCGGAAATCGTCTTATCAGCACGACCAATCTATTTTACCGTGCGTATGCGATATTTTGGACCAACACAAGACCCGTGCGACTTTTTTGCTTCAAGGTCAAGCGGAAATTAAAGCGAATTTTCAATAAGAAAAATAAGAAGATATAAAGAAGAAATAACGAAAATAAATTGAAAGGTGGGGCGGCGTAGTGAACGAGGAAAAATTGCTTAAAATCGGTACTGATTTGATTTATCTTGCTGCGTGTGCTTTGCGCTCTGTCACACCCGATATGGCAAGGGCTCGGGATATGCAACTCAATTCCGTGTCTAAAATGGCGAGTTTTCATTCAATGCAGGCGATAGCCTATCTTTCGCTTGCAAACCTTGCCGAAAAGGAGGGCTTTGATTCCCTTGACGGTGAGGCAATTTCGGTTATGCGCCGAGATTATGGGCTTGCGCTTCGCAGAACGTTTAATTTGGAAGCAGAGCGCGCCGCACTTATAAAGTTTTTAGAGGAAAAGAAAATTTGGTATCTCACCCTAAAGGGTATCATTCTTCAGCATTATTATCCCAAAATGGGTATGCGCCAGATGACCGATAACGATATTCTCATAAATCCGATACACGCAAAGTGCGTCAGAGATTTCTTCCTTTCCCGCGGATATGAGATATATAGCTTCGGCAAGGGGTGCCACGATATTTATATCAAGGGTGACGTTACCTTTGAAATACATCGCACACTTGCTTCCGAGGAAAAGAAAAACAGAAAAAACAAGGCGTTTTGCAATGCCGCGGTTAAGCGCAGTCTTTCCCGCGCGGGAGACTCTCTTGCGCTCTCTCTTTCCGAGGAGGATTTCTACGTTTATTTTATATTCCATACCTACAAGCATTTTTCAACGTCAGGCTGCGGAATCCGCTCGCTTATGGATATTTATCTATATAATAAAGCGAAGCGTGATGAGCTTGATATTGATGCGGTAAACGCAAATTTTGAGGCGCTTAACCTTTTCGAATTTGAGAAAATGACGCGCGAAATCAGTATGAAGATATTTCCCGATGATCCGAGCGAGGTTTACAGCATTGTTGACGGACTTTCGGACGAGGAAAAGCAAAGACTTCTCTATTTCATAACGTCGGGAACGTTCGGAACGCAGGATCAGCTCATTAAAAACAGCCTTGCCGCAATTTCAACCGATGAAAAAATAACCTTCTTCGTTAAGTTAAAGTATACCTTGCGCAGAATTTTTCCGCCGTTTGATTATTATAAAATGGCGCACCCGAGGCTCTATAAATTTATTGTGACAATTCCGTTTCTTTGGCTTTATAGAATTTTCCGAGGATTAAGAAAGTCCGACAAGGTCGCAAAGGAAATCAAAAAGCTAAAGAACACCAAATAAATTCTATCCAAATAAAATCAAGGAGTAAGAAAATGGCAAAGAAAAGAGAGGGCGAGCAGGAAATCATCATCGATTGGCGCCACCTACTGATAGCTCTTCTTAAAAAATCGTGGCTCATACTGTTAACGGGTGTTTTGTGCGCTATAATGATGATAGCTTACACAATGTTCTTTGTGACGCCCAAGTACGCGTCTAGCGTTATGCTTTACGTTAACAACAAATCTCTTCATCTCGGAAACGTTGATTTCAGTATATCAGCTTCCGACTTGAGCGCTTCGCAGAGTCTTATCGACACTTACATAGTAATACTTCGCAACAGAACTACTATGGAAGAGGTTGCAGAAGAGGCAGGTGTTGATTATCACTATTCAAAGCTTCTCGGCATGATATCAACGAGCAAGGTTGAGGGAACCGAGGTCTTTAAGGTCACCGTTACGTCGGAGGATCCGCACGAGGCGGCTCATATTGCAAACTGCATAGCAAACATTCTTCCCGCAAGAATTGCCGATATCATTGACGGAAGCTCTATGAAGGTAGTTGACAGTGCTATCGTAAATTCCTCAAAGGTTTCTCCCGATATAACGGGTGAGGGTATCAAGGCGTTTGCTATCGGCTGCGTCGTTATGACGTTGATTGTTGCTTTCTTTGCTATTATTGACGATACTATAAGAAGCGAGGATTATGTAACTCAAACCTACGATCTTCCCATTCTTGCCGTTATTCCCGATTTTGATAACAAGGGTCGCTCGGGATATTATAAGCGCGGTTATTACTATAAACGCAGCTACTATAAGTCCTACGGATACGGTCAAAAGCAAAAAGAAGAAAGGAAAGGGTGACGGAATATGTTTGATTTCTTTAAACACAGAAGAAGAAACAAATTGAGAACGAAATCCTCCGAGATTTTGCTTTTCAAGGAATCCAACTTTGTTGCAACAGAGGCGTATAAGCTTCTCAGAACAAATATCAACTTCACTCTTCCCGACGAGGGAAAATGCCGCGTTATCGGCGTAACGAGTGCGGTTAGAGGTGAGGGAAAGTCCACCACGGCGGTTAACCTGGCGTACGTTCTTTCCGAGGCGGGTAAAAGAGTTTTGCTTGTTGATTCCGACCTTCGTTTGCCCTCGATTGCAAAGAAGCTTGGAATTCAGTCCTCTCCCGGTCTTTCTGATATGCTCATAAGACCCACGCACGATACCGAAGCAATTTTGCAGATGGAGAAATATGAGAGCTGGTTTGTTTTGCCTGCGGGAAGTATTCCTCCCAACCCCTCGGAAATGCTCGGCTCGATGCAGATGGAAAGATACCTTTCCTCGCTCATGGGCGATTATGATTTCATAATCATTGACCTTCCGCCCGTAACGGTTGTTTCCGACGCACTTGCAATCGCTCCCTCGCTTGACGGTATGATTGTCGTTGTTCGCAGCGATTATTCCGAAAGACGCGAGTTAAATAAGTGCATAAGATCACTCGAGCTTTCCAAGGTGAAAATTCTCGGCATCGTTATGAACGCAAAGCGCGAGGGCGGTGCGGGATATTCTCGCTACAGATATAAGAAAAAATCCTATTACAAGCATTCCTATGCTCCGCAAGAATCAGTAGAAAATGATGGCGCGGTGAAAGAAAATGATTGATTTTCATAGTCATATTCTGCCAAGACTCGACGACGGTGCGAAAAGCACGGAGGAAAGCGTTGCGCTTTTGGATATGCTTGAAAAGCAGGGTGTAAATCACGTGTTTGCAACTCCGCATTTTCTTCCCGAAAAGGAAGCATTGCACGAATTTATAAGGCAGAGAGACGAGGCGTATGCAAGTCTTCTTGACGTTTACTCGGGCGGTGTTTCGATTTCAGTGGGTGCAGAGGTTGCATATTTCCGCGGTATAACGCGTATTGCGGAAATAGAAAGTCTAAAGCTTTCGGGAACGGAGCTTTGGCTTCTTGAAATGCCGATGATGCCTTGGTCAAGTTATATGACAAAGGAGCTTATTGAGCTTGCATATTCAACCAAAACGGTGCCTGTAATTGCTCATATCGAAAGATGTATGGCGTATCAAAAGCCTGCAGTTTTGTGGGATATGATTGAGAGCGGAGTTTTGATGCAAGCAAACGCAACATTTTTTGCAGACGTAAAGACGAAAAGAAAAGCGATAAAGCTTCTTAAAAAAGGATTTATC
>JAGBUD010000115.1 GCA_017630995.1 Clostridia bacterium | reverse complement strand
TTTCGGGTGTAAAAAAGACAGACGGAAGGACCCGTATTTGCGATATGATGAGGGGAGAAGAGACCGAGACGGTCGGGCTTGCCTCCGTGATTGAGTCAGACGGTGACAAGGTCTTCGTATTGCCGGGAACTCATAATAAGATCGTTCACGTAAGCCGCGACGGAATGATTACCGATTGCGTTACTACGTTCAGCGGGGAGCTGCTTGATAACATTATCTCAAATACCATTCTTGCAGGTCAGGTGTCCCATGATTTTCAAATCATTGAGTCTGAAGTGCTCAAGGGAGCGGCATACGCAAAAGAAAACGGCTTGAACGCGGCCTTGTTCAAGATAAGAGTTATGGCTAAGAACGGGATTGGTGTCGATGCGTTATCTTCGTTTTTATACGGGTGTGTGATAGGGGAGGATATCTGCCTGATCAATCGGATAGCCCAAGGTAAGAAGATATACGTTTTCGGAAGAAAGACTCTCAGAGAAGTTTATGCCATTCTTTTGGGAGAGGATGCGGTATTGCTTGACGATGACGTATGCTCGAGTGCGATGGTAAACGGTGCAATGTTGGTAAAGCAGATCTATGATGCACACTCTCGCAGAAAGACAATTATAGAAAGAATCGAAAAAGAAAAGGTTATTGCAATTGTCCGAAACGCAGAGAAGGAAAGCTGTGTGGAGGCAATGCGTGCTTTATACGACGGTGGCATTCGTTTGGCAGAAGTCACTTTTGATCGTTCAGGGAAGAAATCTGTGCAAGAGATTGCGGAGATGATTCGGATGCTTGTAAGCGAATTCGGAAACGATATGTGCATCGGAGCCGGAACGGTGACTCGCACAGCGGAGGTCTTTGCCGCCTTTGAAGCGGGCGCATCCTATATCATTTCTCCCAATTGCGATCCCGAGATAATTTCGCTTACGCGCAAATTGGGAATGGTGTCAATGCCTGCCGCTTATACCGCAACGGAGATAACCGCGGCAATGAATCACGGCGCGGATTACGTCAAGCTTTTCCCAGCCGATCAAGTGAGCGAGGATTATGTGAAAGCAGTTTGTGCTCCGCTGTCCGATGCAAAACTCTTTGCGGTTGGCGGTGTAAATGCGGACAACGCAAGCAAATTTTTGAAAATGGGCTTTTGCGGTATAGGCGTCGGTTCCAATCTCTACGATAAAAAGCTGATCGCAGAGAAAAATTTTGACGCATTACGTGAACTTGCAAAAAAATATTCAAGCTTGTCAAAAAGCAATGACATAGATTAAACTAACGTTGTTGACAAATGGGTAGTTCATGATATTTTATCGACTGACGAAGGAGGGCTTCCGTTATGCCAATTATTTTTGAAGGAAGTGAAAAAACAGCTTACCGTGACCCTGCTTGTTACTACTATCAGGGGGCGTATCATCTGTTTTTTACCGTTTCGGAGAAAGAAAACGGATATATGTATAACCGAGTTGCCCATTCTGTTTCCGTTGACCTAAAGAATTTTTCTGAGCCGGAAATAATCACGGAAAAAGAGCTCACAAAAAATTTCTGCAGCCCCGGAAACGTTGTAAAGCACGGAAATAAATATTTCATATGCGTCACTTCATATCCAATGCCGTTTCCGTATGCTGAAAGGTGCTGGGCCGATGATAGCGCAAGACTTTTCTTTGTAAAAACCGAGGATTTCAGATCTTTTTCCGAGCCTGAGCGGATCTACCCAAAAGGGAAGGACTGCATGGAAGAAGGCCGGATGATAGACCCGTTCGTTTTTCGGAACGGCGAAGAATATATGCTCTTTTTTAAGCAAAACGGCGTGAGCGTTTCACGCTCCTCAGACCTTGAAAATTGGGAATATGTCGGACGCGTTGACGGCGGTGAAAATACTTGCGTTGTAGCCGACGGTGACCGTTATATACTCATTCATTCTCCCGAAAACGGCATCGGCATCAAGGATTCTTACGACCTTAAGACCTGGAAGGATATTGGCACGTACACACTTGACCAGGAAAAGTGGGATTTTGCCGGCGGAAGACTCACCGCAGCATTTGCTATTCCTGCCGAAACTGACTGCGGGTATAAATACGTCGTATTCTTTCACGGTTCAAAGAAGAATTCGTACCCCGAGACACACGGTGACGCATCATTGGCGTTCGCATACACCAATGATTTTAGGGATTATCATTTTTGATACTGCATTTCTGTCCCTTTGATTTTTACTCATTTATATAACAAAACGCCCATCCTTTGCTTGCGTCAGATGGGCGTTTTGTTGATAAATTTGATATGTGAAAAACGAATTTCCCGAAAGCTGGTAATTTAAGGTAATATCCCATCTTCTGTTGTTTTTTGGCTTTTTGATGATACAATGGTGAAAAAGCACAGAAGCAAATAATAAACAAAAGGAGAAATTGAAATGAAAGAACTTGAAATTAGCGAGTATAGCGGGGAAGGATATAAACCGCTTATATCCTCTGACGGGTGGCGCGTGGCTATTGTAAACGCTTGCGAGCGGTTCCTCGAAGAAAAACTTGTTCGCTCGGAACGGCATCTTGAAACGGACGAGGTCTTTGTTTTGATAAAAGGCGATGCGTCCTTATTCATAGGTGAGGACAGAAAAAGATACGATATGGAAATAGGGAAATTCTATAATGTGAAAAAGGGCGCTTGGCACAATATGTCGATGACGGAAAACTCAATAGTGTTGATAGTTGAAAATGATAACACAGGACCGGAAAATACGGAATACATGTCGATAAAAAGCGAAACGTAAAACCACTCGGTGCATTATACCGTGGTAGTATATTTTTTCGGTGTAATACCCACTACTTCCTTAAATACCTTGATGAAATAATTACTGTCATTAAATCCGCAAGCGTACGCAACCGTTGAAACGCTCTTTTCGCCCGCGTCAAACATTGCTTTTGCGGCGCAGATCCTTGTGATCGTAATATAGTTCTTGAAGCCTACACCCGTTACCTTTCTGAATTGCGCGCCGAAATGCACGGGACTGAGAGAATACATGCGCGAAACGTTTTCCAGGTTCAGATCCTTTTCATAATTGGAGCTGATATATTTTACTGCGTCCTGTATCATGGTGTAGGTCGCATTCATCTGTTGATTTGCTTCCTTGCCGTGCCGCTCAAGCAGGATAAGGAGCTGCCTCAGATACATTTTCTGCATTTCCTCGTACCCACAGAGCCTTGATCGGGATTCTTCCTCGATCTTTCTCAGAATACTGCGGACCGCGTGTATATTCTCACTTGAAATTCTCAGGTGCTTTGTTTTCATGAGCGACTCAAGATATTTGAGAAAATCCGCCCCGACCAGATCGTCGTCGAAAAAGAGCAGAAGTCTTTCCGTTTCGGTGTTTGAAATGTATTCCGTCTTGTGATATTCATTTTGAGGAATAAAAATCAGATCCCCCTGCGTTAAGATAAAAAGATCGCTTCCTATAAAGTATTTTGCCTTTCCGCTGACGATGTAATAAAGCTCGTGGTGCGGATGAAAATGCGGGGTATCCATAGAACAGAAGTTTTTGTTTCTTATCGCGCGATCGAAAAATACTTCACCTATCTTGTGTTCCATATTTTTCCTCCCTTTGTGTCAGATTTTATTATTTCAGGTATATTTTACCACAATTTCCACAAAAGTCAATGCGTTTTTGCTATTTTATTTTGAAAATCAATTAAAAAATCATGGAAACTACAAATAAAATATGATAAAATTAGTACAAAGGGTAATTTTGTTTTTCGACAAATCAATATTTCCTTGTTTTGGGAGGTATTTGCAGAGAACGGAGAGCAGACCCTTTACTTTAGCATTGATAAGTCTAAGAACGACGCCAACACTGTCCTGCATGCAAAGGACAAAAGCACGGGTGCTGATATCGCGTTCTACAAGGCGGGCGGTAGCGATGTGTTGCCTTGGGGTGCGTATATAACCAAGATTTCGAAGGCGGTTATCGGCGACGGTATCACTGAAATCAGCGGTGCGGCTTTTGCTTATTCGTCTATAAAATCTCTTGAAATTCCCAAATCTCTTGTAAAGCTGGGATATGCCGCATTAAACAGAACGCTTGAGCTTGATACTATTAATATTACGGGTGAAGAAGCAAATCCCGGCGTTGTTAATTTGAAGTATATTACATCAATCGATAATAACGTTTTCGGCGGTGAGAACCGAATTAAGAAATATTCGTTCAACCCCGATTATGCCGGGGCGATCGGTAATGAAGTGTTCTCAAAGCACAACAAGATGACTGAGATCGAATTTCCTGCAGGGGTAACTTCTCTTGGAATTAATATCTTTACAGGTTCGACTAACATTGCGTACGTAAGATTTCTCGGCAAGGAAACTACCGTAACCAACGATACTTTCGGCGGTCTTGACAAGTATCCGAGACTTGTGGGATACGTTGGCTCTGCAGTTGAGACCTTTGCAAAGAGCAACGGCTATACCTTTATAAATATTGAAACAAATGAAGTCGTTCACGAGGGAACAAAGCCCCTTGCGGTGATCGTTGCAGGCGAGATCGAGGACAAATACGTTGCCAGATTTGAAAAATTCGATCCCACCGGTGCAACGGCTCACGGTCATATGACCTTGTCCGTTGTTGATACGTACTGGGCATACTATCAGGAAACAAAGACTCTCAAGATCGTTTCTAACTCAACGTCCTATAACGAAACGGGACGTCTGGACTGTGCTGATGACGGAAAG
>JAGBUD010000114.1 GCA_017630995.1 Clostridia bacterium | reverse complement strand
CATTGCAATAATCCTTGTGTTCCTTCTTGTCGGAGCTGTAAGCTCGCTTATTCCCTCTTCCTATTGGTTGAGATTTGTTTTCGATTTCTTCTCCATTTTCAACCGTTTCAGCGGATTTGCAAATGGCTATTTTGATATAGCTTCGCTGTGCTATTATCTCTCTGTATCGGCAATTTTCCTTTACATGACGATAAGAGTTTACGACCGCCGCCGCTACAATTGATAAACGGAGTTTTTTATGAAGAAAATAACAAAGGAAATAAAGGAATTCTTCAATAAAGACAAATGGTCGTCCGAGGGTATCTTTGCGCTCGTTTTTGCGCTCGTGCTCGTCTTCAACGTTTTGTTGACCGCCATCGTTGAAACGTTCGGTCTTTACATTTACGAAAAGGATAATACCGATTACTCCATTTCGGGAAATACCGACCATCTTTTTGAGGATGCAATAGAAGAAGGAAAAAAGATTAAGATTTCCTTCTGTATGGATAAATTCGACGAAGAGGGATACCTTGACCACGACTCGGGAAAGCTCGTTCACAAAACGGTTTTGAACTTTGCTGAAAGATATCCGGGATTCGTTGAAATAGATTATATAAACATAATGACTCGCCGCAACAAGGATAACCGGCTTGTTGACCTCTCCAAATATCAAACGGATATGAGAGGCGAGAAAACTCAGGTGCTTAAAACCTCCGTTATATTTGAGTGCGGAGATAATTACAGAGTCGTAACCGACCTTTACAGCACCGCGGGCTTTGCTGATTTTTATACACTTGACGCAAACGGAAGCCTCACCTCGTATAACGGCGAGGAGGTTGTTGCCGCTATGATGTCTTGGGTTTTGAGCGACGTGCACGAAACCGTGTATTTCACTCAGTATCACGGCGAAACGGTTGATATAGCTTTTGCAAATCTTCTGGTTTGCGCAGGCTATTACGTTGACGTTATAGACCTTAAAAATGATAAAGAAATTGACGAAGAGACGGGCGAGAGAGTTTTAAACAGAAAGCTCAAGGACGCCGCAATGATAATTATTTCAAATCCCCAGACCGATTTTGAAAGAGCGGCTGTGGGCTCGGGCTTGAAATCCGAGATTGAAAGACTTCGTGATTACGTCAACGGCGGCGGAAACCTTTTGATAACGCTTGACCCGTACGTTAAAAAGCTCAACGTTCTTGAATCGTTTATTGACGAGTACGGCATATCGTTTGCAACCACAACCGATGAAAAAACGGGAAGAGTCGCAAGAAATATAGTTAAGGACTCCGCAGGCGCTATAACCCTTGACGGATTCACGCTCGTTGCTGAGTATGCAAATACGCCCGTCGGAGAATCAATAGAGGACAAGGTTTCCGAGTATTCAAACGGCGGAGTTATCATAAGAGAGGTGTCTGCTCTTGAGCTTTCGGGCTCGGCAAAGCCCCTTTTGAAATCCTCTGCAAGCTCCGAGCTTGAGGCGCACGGCGTAACCGTTGACAGGGGCGGAAATTACACCATAGCGGCTTATTCCGACGTAACTCTTGAGAGCGGCGAGAGCGCAAAGGTGTTCGTCGTTCCCTCAATATATCTTGCAGTATCCGATGCACTCGTGAGCCGCGAATATTCAAACAAAGATTTTATTTACGCGCTTTTTGACGAGTATTTTGAAAGCGGCACGGCTATCTACGGCTGCAACGACGTGCTTTACGATACGGCAACTCTTGAAAACCTCACTATGAAGAGCGCAAGAATTTATACCGTAATCATAATGGCAATTCCCACGGCTCTTGCGATAACGGGCGTTGCCGTAATCGTTAGAAGACGGCAAAGATAACTAAGAAAGGATAGGAACAAATGAATTTTTCTCTTTTTAAGGGTAAAGGCAAAAGAAAACTCACCTTTGCTCTTATAACCACGTTTTCCATAGTTATACTTCTTGTTGCCAATCTTTTCTTAACGTATCTTTCTCCCATAAAAAGCTTGTATTTCGATATGACCTCGGAGGACTTTTATACGCTTAGTGACGCAATGAAGAGCGAAACGGCGTTTGTAGACGAGCTCCCCACAGGAGACGGTGACAATAAAATCGAAATAATATTCTGCGCAAAGCCCGATATACTCACATCGTCTACCGTAACGAGAATTACTTATTTTATGGCGCTGAAGCTTCAGCAAAGGTATGATAATATACGCGTCATATGCGAGGACGTGAGCTTGAATCCCACGGCTTTCACCAGATTTAAGTCGAATTCTCTTACCGAGATAAGCGCTGACGACGTAATAGTTGCCTACGGCGACAGATACAGAATTTCAACGGCAACCCGCTTCTGGCTCTTCGACCAGAATGAGTATTTCTCCTATAACGGCGAATACCATATGGTTGCGATGCTCAAGTCTGTAACGGCGGTTGAAAAGCCCAAGGCTTATTTCTTGACAGGACACGGCGAGACGGTTTATAATCCCTCCGACCTTGAAAATCCTATGAGCATTTCAATGCAGAGCTTTGCAGACCTGCTTTATGAAAGAGGCCTTGATATTGCGCTTCTCGATTTGAGAAATCCTGCAACTCCCGAGGTGCCTGAGGATTGCGTTTTGCTTATCATTAACAATCCGACGCTCGATTTTGCGGTAGATCGCGAAAATTACGATAATTTTGATTTCTATTCCGAGCTTGATAAGATAGATAAGTACCTCGTTAAAAGACAGGGCGCCGTAATGGTTGCAAAGGATTATAGAGTGCAGCTCAGCGCTTTTGACGGTTTTCTTGCCGAGTGGGGCATCGCCTTTGGTGATTCACTCGTTAAGGACGAGGATGCGGCCCTTGACAGCAGCTATTCGGAAATAATTGCTCAGTATAATACCAACGAGGATAACTACAGCTACGCAATTTACGGCGAGTTTGCAGCTATGTCAAGCGCGCCGAGAGTTGTATTCAAGGATGCAGGCTACGTTAAGTGCACATATAACGAGAGCTATGCAACTCCCGAGCAGGGCACGATGAATACCTCGAGAAACTACGCAGACTTCCTCTTCACCACAAATAAAGCAGAGGCGTTTGCGAAGAACGATTATGACGAAGAATATACGGAGCTCGTAGGCGAGGCAGGTAAATACGACCTTGCAGCCCTCGTTGTCAGAAACAATCTTCACGATACCGATAACGTAAACCGTATGTCTTATCTTTTCTGCACCAACACCAAGGACTTTTTCTCAAACGAAATTATCGGAAACGCGTATTACGCTAACTACGACGTCGTTTCCTCTCTCGTTGAAAACATTTCAAGAATTGACGTGTACGGCTCAAACGCTCTTGGCGGCGAGTCGCTTAACTCTCCGACTTACGGAGGTAAGCAGATACACGCATCTCAGCTTTCAACCGAGACAACTTACGTTTAT
>JAGBUD010000113.1 GCA_017630995.1 Clostridia bacterium | reverse complement strand
CTTAAAGAGCACGTTGCAGTCTGTGGTTAAAAATAAATCTCCAAGCTTTTTGGTGTTGGAATCTATTTTGAGAAACTCTGCAATAAATGCTTCGCTCGCGCTCTTCATAGCAATTGCCGAGCCGCCTGCAATAAGGATTTTCTTTCCAATCAGCTGAACGGTATATCCTTGCGGTCCAAGGGTGTGCGCATCAAATCCGTATTCCTCACCTCTTGACGTGGGGGTGCCGAATAAAATCTCGTATTCGCTCTCCGTGTTTTCGGTATCTCGCGTTTTTTCAAGGTTAACGCCGAGGCTTGAAAGGCGCAAAATCAAATCGTCAAGGATTTTCATCTCTGTGCCCGAAAGACTCGAGGAGGCAACGATCTTGAAATCGGTCTTTCCGTTTTCGAAAAAGGAAACTGTCGCAGAAATGCGCCCATCGCACAAGTCGCATTTTCCGTCAAGATTTTCGTCGATGCAATCGCAAACGGCAGGCTCTTTATGGAGAATTTCGTTGCAAACGTCGCATTTTCCGTCATTGTCCGCGTCGGAGCATTCAACGTGCGTGATTGGTGTTTGCGAATCGTTTGAGCAAGAAAAAAGGAAAACGACGGAAAGCGAAAGTGTAAAAATGATTGCGGTAAGGATAAAGTTTTTCATAATACCTCCCACATTTTTTATGAAATGTTAGACAAGGGTAGCCTCTGTGAGTGCGCGTCTAAGCTCGTCAACAGATATTTCCGCAGAAATGTATGCCGCGTCGGAAACTTCAACGGTTATTTTGCCGTTAGATTTTTCAATAGAAAGCTTTTCTTTGGCAATATCTCTCTCGTAAATGATATTTTCAGCAAAAGCGGGAATGGAAAGCTTTGCCGCACCTGTTCTGTGCCAGATAACAGCATATGCCTTTCCGCATCTCTCAAAGGTGTATGCGGAAATATCGGAATCCTCACCGCCAACTCCGCGAAGCTCAAAGTAGGGAACAAGCTCGTAATCACCCTTTTCGTTTATAAGAAGAGTGTGCTCCTGACCCGTAACTTTTATCATCGCCATTTCTTCCTCCGAAAGAATGTTCCTGCGGCGCACGTCTTCCCAGCGGCGCATAACCTCAAGGATATCTGCGGTTCTGGGGTGACCCTCAAAAACGGGAATGTTTCCTCTTGTGGTGATGGGGCAATTCCATGCTTGCGCGCGGCTTGTGCCATACTCGTAATGGTCCTTCTGCGTCTGGTTGTTGTAGCTCCACCAGCCGAAATTAAGTCGGGTGAAGTCTTGCTCCATATTAACTGCCTCGGCGAAGGGATGAACGTCTATCATCTTCTTGAATATGTCCATTCCAAATGAGTCAAATGCGTTTCCGCCCGTAATGAAGTGCCATGAGAAGTGAGCCTTTGCCGCACCTTCGCAGAAGAGCGGAGGATTGTTGAACTTTTTGAGCACTCTGTATTGAGCATTGGGAACATGGAACTCAAAGGGCGGGTTTGTGCCCTCGGAGCCGTCGAAATAAACAAATTGGAATCCGCAGTTGTAAAGAGCCGCAAGCTTATCGGCAATCTCGTCTTGAAGGCTTGAGTGCTGATTGATGTAAACGCTCGATCCGCTATACTCGGTAACGTCGAGCTGACCGCCTATCTCACCGAGAGGGTGCTCTACTACGTTAGTCTCCCAGTGTCCTCTCTTTACACCGTAGAAATGATAGGGATACTCGGTCGAATAGCCCTCGTAGAACATAAGCTCTCCGCCGAATTTAAGAACCTTACACATATCGTAGGTAGTTGCATTCTTGGGGTTTTCCTCTACGTATATCTTGTCATCGTCAAGTCCGAGAGGCTTTGAGAGGGTAAAGTGCATAGTAAGGTTGAGTCTGTGGTCTGCAACAGGGGTGATGTAACGGCTGTTTACGCCTATATGGGTATGAAGGAAGTGTATACCCGGAGTGATTCCCGCATCCTTTACTTTTTGCAGAGTTGCCTTAAGGTCTTCGTATCCGTTAGGATAGTTTTCGTTGAAATCGTAGTTTCCGCAGGTTCCGTATTCGGTTTTAGCCTTTATGCACATATTGTCGTAATAGAAGAGCATGCATGAGAAACCGCCCTTCTTTGCGTATTCTATGTGCTTATCGATAGTCTTTGGATTGGCGTTTCTTGCGGAGTATATAGAACGGTTTATCATGGGATTTCTTCTGCTCTCTACGCCTAGAGGGAGATCAAAATCATGCTCAAATTTATCAACAACGTTGAGAAAATCTTCTTTTCCACCGCTAACGATAAGTGCGGCTGTCGTTCCCTTGAGCTGAACCTCTTTGTGTGCATCTGCGGTAAGAATACGGTAGCCATCTCTTCTCTCCGAGTCAATAAATGCCTCGGGAGCAGTTGCAATAACCGCAACGGATGCCTCTTCGTCCCATACGGCGTTTATCCACTGACCGAAATACTTTCTGTTCTTTACGGGGAGTTGAAGAATGCGGAACTGTTCAACGGGGGGAAGATTCATGCAAAGTCCGTCGTAAAGCTCGTACGGAACGATGAAATCGGATAGGGTAAATGTGATGTACTCATCCTTAACGTCAACTGTAATAACCGCGCTGTACGGAATTATCTCAAAATCAACGGTAATCTTATTTCCGTCAACAGACATCTTCTTTGCCTCAAACGTTGTACGTTTGTTCATATAAGCAAGCTTTACTTCGTTATTATAAGGGCGAAGCTGTGTCACTGAGAAAATGGAAACTCTTGATGAGGTGTCGAGCATTTCCTCGCCCGTTTTCTTGTTAATGAGGCTTTCGGCAACAGCGTCTTCTCTGATGGAAAGGGTGAAATTTTTGGTTTCAAACTTAAAAGTTTTCATATTTTACTCCATTTGATTTACGGCTTTTTGATTTCTTTTATGTTGCTATGTCAATTAAACCATAAATAAAGGAAAAAGTCAATAGAAGTATACACATTTAGCACATTTCGACGGAAAGAAAAAAGCGATAAAAACGTCTCGAAAAAATAAGGCAAAATAATTTAATATTTTTTGAAAAAGGTATTGACAAATGCAAAAAGCTCGTGTATAATATAGGAGTCCGTTGCGGGAGTGGCGGAACTGGCAGACGCGCACGTTTGAGGGGCGTGTGGTTTTACCGTACGGGTTCAATTCCCGTCTCCCGCACCAACAAAAAGACTCGACTTCACGTCGGGT
>JAGBUD010000112.1 GCA_017630995.1 Clostridia bacterium | reverse complement strand
GATTGACAATGGCACAATAAAAAGATATAATATATAAGGTATTTTATGTTTGCGCACACGCGCAACAAGGCAAGAAAGTAAAAAAAATTCAAGGAGATATAAAATGGCACTTGTAACAACGAAAGAAATGTTCGAGAAAGCTTATGCCGGCGGATATGCCATCGGAGCTTTCAACATTAACAACATGGAGATAATTCAAGCAATCACCGAAGCTGCTGCTGAGGAAAAGTCCCCCGTTATTCTTCAGGTTTCTGCGGGCGCACGTAAGTATGCAAAGCACGCATACCTTATGGGTCTTGCAAAAGCCGCTGTTGAAGATAGCGGAATCGATTTTGCACTTCACCTTGACCACGGCGCAGATTTTGATATTTGCAAATCCTGCATTGACGGCGGATTTACCTCGGTTATGATCGACGGCTCTCACCACAGCTTTGAGGATAACATCGCACTTACAAAGAAGGTTGTTGAATATGCTCACGCACACGGCGTTGTTGTTGAGGGTGAGCTCGGCGTTCTTGCAGGCGTTGAGGACGACGTTGTTGCAGAGCATTCCTCATACACAAAGCCCGAGGAGGTTGAAGAGTTCGTTACCCGCACTGGCGTTGACTCTCTTGCAATTTCTATCGGTACCTCCCACGGTGCATACAAGTTCACTCCCAAGCAGTGCACCAGAAACGAAAACGGAATCCTCGTTCCCCCTCCGCTTCGCTTTGACATTCTTGAAGAGGTTGGAAAGAGACTTCCCGGCTTCCCCATCGTTCTTCACGGCGCATCCTCCGTTGCTCACGAGTGCGTTGCTGAAATAAACGCTCTCGGCGGTAAGCTTCCCGACGCAGTTGGCATTCCCGAGGAGCAGCTTCGCCAGGCAGCTAAAATGGCTGTTTGTAAGATAAACATCGACTCCGATATCAGACTTGCGATGACCGCAGGTATCCGCAGAGTTTTCGATGCTAAACCCGAAGCATTCGACCCCAGAGAATATCTCAAGGTTGCAAGAGAAGAAGTTAAGAAAATGGTTCGCCACAAGATCGTTAACGTTCTTGGCTCTTCCGGAACTCTTTAATTCTAAAAAACAGTTAAGCGCACCCGTAAAATGCTGCACGGGTGCGCCTTTTTTTGATAAATACGCAAATTATTCTTCCCTCTTATAAAATAAAGGCTCGCTCACGCAATAGAAAAAAGCTTCCTTCTTGTGAGATAAAAGCTCGACTCTTAAAAACAAAAATAGCTTGGCTCTTAGCGTGATGTCCTTAACGGAGAATTTGAAAACACCGCTAAATGCGAGCATCGCATTTGACCGGACAAATGCAAAATGGGCTAAGCCCAAACCCATATTACAAACAGAAAGAGCAAACACACAGGATTAATCTTGTATGTCTGCTCTTTTTCTGCCTGTTTTAGTTTAGCGTTATGAATTCATAAGGCAAACAAGCTTATCGGGGAAATTAACGGTCATTCCGTCAACTCCGAGGTCGAATGCCATTTTCATAATGTCGGTGTTGAACACACCCCACGCTCGCACTCCAAGACCGAGCGAATGCCAATACTCGACAAGCTCTGATGTAATCGTTTCCGCTTTAGGACAAATCTCATACGCACCAAGCTCAAGAAGGCTGCGCGTTGTTTCTTCGTCTGTTTTTGAGGTCAGATATCCGATACGGAGTTGGGGGGCAATTTCTTTCATCTTCTTTATATAATCAAACGAAAACGATGTGATTACAACCCTATCCTCAAGACCGTATTTAAAAATGAGGTCTGCGGTATCCTTCTCAACGTCGGCAACCTTAAGCTCTATCGCAAAGGTCAAGTCAAAGTGCGAAAACGCACGGAGAAAGGACTCAAACGTGGGTATTTTATCCGAAAGAGCGCCCGTGTTTACGTCAAACGTCAAAAGCTCCTCATAGGTATAATCGGATATTTTGCCCTCTTTTCCTGTTACACGGGTAATGGTGTCATCGTGGAAAAGAACTAAAATTCCGTCCTTTGTTCTCTGCACGTCGGTTTCAATTCCGTTAGCGCCCATATAAACACCCGTGTAAAACGAAAGCATAGTGTTTTCGGGGCAATACGTGCTTGCGCCTCTGTGGGCGTAATTTATAAACTTCATTATACCACGCCTTGAGCAAGCATAGCTTCCGCAACCTTGATGAAGCCCGCAATATTTGCACCTGCTACAAGGTCGTCGCCAAAGCCGTATTCGTTTGCAGCCTTGAGAGATGACTCAAAGATATTCTTCATAATGCCCTTGAGCTTTTCGTCAACCTCTTCTGCGCTCCAGCTGTAACGCATTGAGTTCTGAGACATTTCAAGACCCGAAACGGAAACGCCGCCCGCGTTAACTGCCTTTGAGGGAGCGATGATAACGTTATTCTTCTTGAGGTATGCCATTGCCTCATCGGTGGTGGGCATATTGGAAACCTCGATATAGTACTTGGTGCCGTTTGCAACTATCTTTTCAGCGTCTGCAAGGCTAACCTCATTCTGCGTTGCGCAAGGCATAAGTATATCAGCCTTAACGCCCCAAGGCTTCTCGCCGGGGAAGAACTTAACGCCGAATTTATCTGCATAGTCCTCAACTCTGTTGCGGCAGGAAGCACGCATTTCGAGCATATAGTTAATCTTTTCCTCGGTGTTGATTCCGTCGGGATCGTAAACGTAGCCATCGGGGCCGGAGATAGCAACAACCTTTCCGCCAAGCGCGGTTACCTTTTTAACGGTACCCCATGCAACGTTACCAAATCCAGAAACCGCAAAGGTCTTGCCCTCGATGGAGTCACCAAAGTGCTTGAGAAGCTCAACGGTGTAATATACTGCACCGTAACCCGTTGCTTCAGGTCTTACAAGCGAGCCGCCGTAAGGAATTCCCTTACCCGTAAGAACGCCCGTGAACTCGTTGCGAAGTCTCTTATACTGACCAAAAAGATATCCGATTTCTCTTGCGCCAACGCCGATATCACCTGCGGGAACGTCGCAATCTGCGCCGATGTATCTTTCAAGCTCGGTCATAAAGCTCTGGCAGAATCTCATAACTTCAGCGTCGCTCTTGCCCTTGGGATCGAAGTCGGAGCCGCCCTTACCGCCGCCCATAGGAAGACCTGTGAGGGAGTTCTTAAAGGTCTGCTCAAATCCGAGGAACTTTATAATTCCCTCGTATACGGAGGGGTGGAAGCGAAGACCGCCCTTGTAAGGACCGATTGCGCTGTTAAACTGAATACGGAAGCCACGGTTAACCTGAACGTTACCGTTATCGTCTACCCACGGAACTCTGAACTTTATAATTCTTTCCGGCTCAACCATTCTTTCAACAACACCGCTTGTGATATAATCGGGGCGCTTTTCGAGAACGGGCTCGATAGATTCGAGAACTTCGCGAACTGTCTGATGGAATTCAGGCTCGCCGGGGTTTCTTTTTTCAACTCTCAACATTAAGTCGTTTAGATATGCTGACTTAAACATAATTAATACCTCTCTTAACAATTTAGATTTAAATGAGTATATTTTAGCACACTTTTATACGATGCGCAAGAGGAATTTTGCGTTTTTTTCTTTAAATATTATAATTTTTTTTGGATAAAATAAGTAAAAATACGCGAAGGGCGGCAAAATGAAAGCAAAAACAGCAAATTTCAAACATAAATTCAATCTACCCGCGAGGGCTGCATTTTGGTTTACCGCCGCCGCATTTTTCGAAAAAGGCTGCGCCTTGATATTCACACCGATATACACGCGTCTGCTCCCTCCGAGCGAATACGGAAGCTACGCACTCTATATGAGCTATATCGGAATTTTTTCCGTTTTCGTTACCTTGGAAATTTCGGGAAACGCAATATACCGCGGTCTGCGCGAATTTGAGGACTCAAAAAAGTTTATAGGAGCGGCAACGGGAATAATACTCGGACAAGTATTCCTATCAAGCGCCGTTTATTTCCTTGCCTTTGATTTCTTCGATAAAATAACCGAGCTTGGCGCCAAGCTTTCATTAATTATTTTCATAGACTGCGCGGCAAGCGGAATTTTTGCCGTTAAGCTTTCGGAAAAAAAGTTTTTATACAGCACACGCCTTTTTCTGCTTTACAGCGCGGCAAATTCCCTTGCCGCGCCATTGATATCCGTTTTTCTAATTAAAACGACAAGCCACCCCGAGCTTGCGCGAATATACGCGCACCTTGCAATTTCCCTTGCCTTTGCCATTCCCGTTCTTTTCTCGATAGCCAAAAACGCGCGTTTTAAATTCTTTGACGCGGATATTTGGCGATTCGTTTTAAAATACTCACTGCCGACGGTTTTTCACTATCTGTTTGTTGCTCTCATATTCCAAAGCGGAAAAATTTTCGTTGGAAAGCTATTTTCGAGCAGAGAGGTTGCGCTGCTCGCCATTGCGGGCTCGCTTGGCTTTTTGCCGAATCTTTTTACACACGGGGTGCAGTCTTCCCTAATTCCTTGGATAAACCGAAAGCTTGCGCAGACGGGGGGAGACGAAAAAATCTACCCCATTATACTCTCAATTCTCCGCCCGCTTTGCATTATCATTCTTATTTTTCTTGCCTTTTGCCCCGAGGGGATTTCCATTCTAGCACCAAGGAGCTATTCCGAAGCGCTGACGGCGGTTTACCCCATAGCCATATCCTGCGCAATAAGCTTTCTTATAAACGTTTTTTCTTCTGTTATATCTTATTATAAGAAAACGTATTTGGTCACGCTCGGCTCCTTTTGCGGAGCGGCATGCTCGCTTATTCTAAACCTTTCACTGACATTGAGGCTCGGATTTGCCTTTTCGCAGCTTGCACTTCTCTTATCTTGCGCCGTTGTGCTGCTTTTCTATTCCTTAATAATAAAATTTAAATTTCGGCACGCAAGGCTTCCCCTTTGGGAAATTTTAATCTGCATTTTTCTTCTTTCCATTTCGGCAACCGTTTTGTCAATGCTGACTCATTCGGTATTTGCAAGAGGTGTTTTTGCCGCGGCACTCACACTTTTGCTGCTTCCGCAAATGAAAAAAACGGCAGCATTTATAAAATAAACGCTGCCGTGAAAAATATTTGTTTTTTTATTCGTCAACCTCTGTAATCGTCAACGTTCCGTGGTCAAGAGTTATCTCGTAATAATCGGTAACGTCTTCACCTGTCGCGCTATCTATTATCACCACGTTCTTGATGGTGTTTTCATACGTTCCCGGTCTGACTACCGCCTTATCAACCGTTGCGGTGTAGGTGTGTCCCTTGAACAACTCGCCGACGCTTATGTAATGGTTGGGAGCCTTTAGGCTCTGTCCGTCGTATTCCTTGGTTTTGGAATCCGAGGATATTGTGATGTTAATCTTCAAAACGGTAAGTACCGATTCCTCGGTTACAACCTCAAACGTTTCGGTTATATCGTTTCCGTCCTTGTCGTAAATTCTTACCCACTTAACCGTAAGTGCGGTTTCTCCGACCTTGGTTCTCTCACCTGAAACTTCAGCCTCAATCATATATCCCGCAGGGAGATATTCCTTTCCCTCGGAAACCCAAACGTTGCGCCAAGAATTCGAATAATAATTAGAATAAACGTGCGCTTCGCCTGTATATTTCTTTTGAAGCTCATAGGGGCTTATGACAACCTTGGGTTTAATTACCGTAAGCTCACCGAACACAAGGCTAACCTCATCATAAATTTCGTCCAAGCGGTTTCCGTCTGCATCTGCAACGTATGCGTCTGCCGTGTTATCGCTTGTTCCAACCTCTGTTTGACTTCCCGTGAACGAAATAATTATCTTGTGTCCGTCAAGGAGAATGCCGCCCGTATGCGTATAAATTTCATAGGTCAA
The DNA here is from genome assembly GCA_017630995.1 of Clostridia bacterium. The sequence continues at coordinate 3,551 of JAGBUD010000112.1, read as the reverse complement.
GGGCGTTCCGTCGTAGAACTTCGAGGCAGAGCCTGTGGTTATTTCAATCTTTATCTTTTCTATCTCAAGCTCACCGAAAATCTTTTCGACGTAATACTCGTCCGAAACGTCGTTTCCGTCCTCGTCAAGAATCTTGCAGGTGAATTTGTTTTCCGCCTTAAAGGGAAGAATTCTGTCACTTACGTCAACGAATTCGTAAACGAATCTATGTCCGCTTGCAAGCTCACCGTTAAGAACAACGATTCCGTTATCTATGGGCAATCCGTCGTATTCCTTTCTAACGTCAAAGGACTGCGCGGTTACTGTGGTTTTGGTTGACGATACGACAGTCAATTCGCCGAACGTTTGCAGTACGTTGTAGAAATTGAATTCGCCCGTTGAATCAGACGAGTGAATAAGCACTCCGTCAGAATCGAATATCTGATACGTAAAGGTATTGTCGCTCGTTCCGACCTCGGTTCTGCTTCCCGTAACGTTAACGACAACGTAATGACCCTCAAGAACCGTTCCGATTATTTCATATACGTGGTGCGTTAATGGCGTTCCGTCGTAGCGCTTATTTGCCGACTCGGTTACTATTTCGATTCCGATAGGAGTTACGGTAAGCTCACCGTGCAAAGCCGCAATTGAGTAAATATGCTCGTCGAAAGGAGTTGATTCGGATTGAATGACTACGCCGTTTTCGTCAAGAATTTCATACTTAAAGATATTCTCGCTCGTTCCGGGGACGATTTGCATACCTACGGGATATATTTTAACGGTGTGACCGGAAAGAAGCTCGCCCTCAAAATATGCGTCAAGGCACTCGAGCGCAGTTGCGTCGTAGGTCTTACTGTCGGAGCCTGTTACGATAAGGATTTCGCCTGAAATGACGCGTAGAATTCCGTTATCTGCCGATATCTCGTAGTTACCGCTGACGTTCGTTCCGTCATTGGCAAAGACCTCTGCCGTAAAGGTGTTCTCTGCGGTGCCGACTTCGGTTATGCTTCCCGTTACGGTGACTGTAAGTTGCTGATTATTCACAAGCGAGCCGAGAGAAATATTCCACTGACCGTTTGTGAGCGGCGTGCCGTCAAATATCTTTTCCGCATTTGCAGTGCTTACGGTTATGGCGCGCTTGGTTACGGTGAGAGTTCCCTCGCTCATTATAACGTTATAGTTACCCGTGACGTCATTTCCCTCTGCGTCAATTATCACCTTAACGTTAAAGTAGTTTGGCGAGGAGCCTACGTCAATCTGCTTTCCGCTATATTCAACGGAGCTTACGGAATGTCCGCTTACAAGACCGTCAACCCTTTCAAGCTGCTGCTTGGTCAGCGCCGTTCCGTCATACGTCTTTTCGTCGCTTGCGGAATATGCGGTTATATCCTTTTTCGTTACGGTAAGCGTTCCCAAATTCTCGATTACCTTATACATGTAGGTAACGTCCTCGTCACCGTTTGTGATTTTAATGGAATATCCGTTTTCAATGCTTCCCGCATTGGTGATAGAGCCGATAACCGTGAGAGAAACGCTATGTCCCGAAAGAAGCTCGCCCGACCAAGAGCCGTTGTTTTTAGTGAGCGGTGTTCCGTCGTAAACCTTTTCTGCGGAATCTGTTTCAACCGTTATCTTACCCGAAATAATTTTGAGTGTTCCGTATTCGTAATTGATGTTATAGTTGGGGGTTACGTTCTCGCTGCCGTTTCTTATTTCCGTTATGACGATAACGTTATCCACCGTTCCAACCTCTATCAAGTCGGTTAACGTCCAATTTGAAACTCTATGACCCTCAACGAGTCCAAAGACGTCAAATGCGAACGTTGTGTCAAGCGGAGTTCCGTCATAAATCTTTTCAAGGCTATGCGTTATTACCGTAATATCTCGCTGAATTACGGTGAGCGTTCCCGAATTTTTCGTAATATTAAAGTTTTCGGTTACGTCGGTTCCGTCCGAGAGGAATATAAATACCGAGTCTAGCGTATGCTCCGTGCTTCCGACGTTCTTAATACTTCCCTTGGTTTGCGCTTCGATATAGGGATTGCCCGCGCCAAGCTCAAATTGGTCAAACGCAACGTTATCGTTTTCGGGAGCCGACTGATACTCTCCGTTATAGACAAAGGTGTGATCCTTTGCGCTGACGGTTATATCCTTCTTGGTTATGCTCATTATTCCGAAATTATATGAGATAATGTAGTTTCCAATAACGTCGGAATTTGTTTCGCTTCTCTTGAGAGAAATTATGCGATAGGTATTTTCCATGCCGCTTTCGCTGACGTAGGTTATGTAGCATTTCTCTGCAAACGCAATATCAGCGGGGCTTATTGCAAACGTGGAATCGTCTATCACTCCGTTTGGAGCATAGTACATATAAAGGCTATCGAGGCTTCCGCTTTCAAGGGCAGTTCCGTCGTATACCTTGCTTACGTCGGTTGTAATTATAACAATTTCACGTTGAGTTACGGTGAGCTTTCCGATTTCGGTGCTTACCAAATAATTCTTCGTTACGTCGAGATTATTTGCCGTAATGATAACTTTGGATATAGCGTTATCAAGAGTGCCGACGTCTATTATAGCAGAATCGGACAAAACCTCCACCGTGTGTCCGTGAGAGGTGAGAAGCGAGGTGGGATCGAGAATATAGTAGCCCGCGTCAACGCCATACTTATAATATCCGTCGTAAACGTAGGTTTTACTGTTTGCGACGAGAGTGATGGGACGCTGCGTTACCTCAAGCACGCCGTTTTGATAAGTGAACTCGTAGTTCTTTATTATATCGTCAAGACCCTCCATAACCGCAGAAGCGAAGAAGGTGTTTTCGCTGTTACCCGCGTCTGTGCGAGTTCCGCTAAATTCAACGAACAACTCGTGGCCGTCTATAAGAGAGCCTGAAATTATCTCATACATATGACGGGTGAGCGGCTCTGCATCATAAACCTTGGTTGCACCGAGAGACGCAAGGGTGACCTTTCTCGGATAAACCTCAAGTGAGCCATCGACTATATTTATATCGTAGTTAAACGTAGTGTTCTCTGTTCCGTCGGATATCGTTATGCCGCCCGCGGTGTGAGAGATAAGACCAACGTTCTTTATCTCACCGATAGATTCTATCGTTATGCTCTCGCCGCTTGCGAGAGGTGATTTTTGCGCGTCTCCCGTGTATTCCATATCAAAATAGGGGACAAGGGAGGCACCCGTGTGGATTTTTCCGTTATATTCCCAAATTCCGTCAAGCATTGTGACGGTTATTGGGCGGTGTGTTACGGAGAGCTTTCCGTAAAACTCGTTTATCTCGTAATTTTCGGTTACGTCTGTTCCCAATTCATCATATATCTTGATATAATCGGGAACGTTATCTACATCGCCGACAAAGCGAAGCGTTACAACCGAAAGAATTTTTACAGTGTGATTTTCGCAAAGCGCGGGTATATCCGAATACGTATGCACAAGGATATTTTCAGCATTGGGGCTTATAGTATGGAAAAGTCCGTCATATACGAAGCTTTCACTTGCGGTGGTTACGTTAATGCTTCTCTTGTAAATTTCCATAACCGCGCTCTTTGACTCTGCAG
>JAGBUD010000111.1 GCA_017630995.1 Clostridia bacterium | reverse complement strand
GCACTCTTTCGGCAAGGGCCTTTGCTGAAAGCTCGCCCGATGACATAAGAGTACTCAACGTCTGATGAAATGCAAGGCTTAACGGCATTTTCTTTATTTTCGGTGGTTCTATAAACCGCTCGGTTGAATAAAGGTCTATTATTGCGATACCACGCAAAAGATCCCACGGGATTATTTCGGGAAGCGGGGCATTCGGTAGCGCCATTTCCTCACGAAAAACCATTATCATTTCGGGCGGTGAGCCGCGCCTGCCCGATCTTCCGAGCCTTTGAAGAAAGCCCGCAACCGTGGTAGGAGAGCCGACCTGACAAACGCGCTCAAGCTTTCCTATATCTATACCGAGCTCCATAGTGACAGTTGCGCACGTTACGACAGGCTCTGCGGAATCCTCTTTCATTTTCAGCTCCGCGTCCTCACGCAGTGAGGTGGAGAGGTTTCCGTGATGAATAAGGAATATATCGTTATCACCGCGTTTTTTTGATATTTGACGCAGAGTTGCGGTGACGTATTCCGTTTCTTCTCTTGAATTTGAAAAAACTAACGCCTTTTTTCCGTAAACTGCGTCATATAAAAACTCGTATCCGGCGTCAAGAGCCGCTTTTGCGTCTGCTTCGGCGGAGGAGTGCGCACCCGCTTGCGTTTCTTCGGGATTCTGAATATAAAAATGCTCCAGTCCGAGACGCCATTTAAGCGGTGTTTTGGGAGAAAGCGGTGCAACGGTATCTCTTCCGCTGCCTGCACCGAGCCATTCTGCCGCAACAGTCAAGTCACCGAGCGTGGCACTCAATCCGATTCTTCTCGGATTATACGAAATTAATCGAGAAAGGCGGGAAAGCAAGCACAAGACCTGATTTCCTCTATCTTGCCCTATTAGAGCGTGCACCTCGTCTATAACGACGTATTTAAGACCGCTGAAAAGACGGGGGATATCGTTTGATCGGTTGATAATCATTGATTCGAGGGATTCAGGGGTTATTTGCAATATACCCTCAGGATTTTTTAAAAGTCGATTTTTGTGCGATGCGCCAACGTCGCCGTGCCAATGAGTCAGTGGAAGTCCGCTTTCTTCAAGCAGGTCGTCGAGTCTATAGAATTGGTCGTTTATAAGCGATTTCAGGGGCGCTATATAAAGCACGGAAATCGATTTTTTCTCGGGTGGATTTTCGTAAATATCAGATATTATGGGAAAGAATGCTGCCTCGGTTTTTCCTGAGGCGGTGGAGGAAGAAAGAAGAAGATTATTTTCGCTGTTAAATATTACGTCTGCCGCAACAAGCTGAATTTCACGCAGTTCACTCCAGCCGTGCGAATAGATATATTCCTTTATAAAATCCGGAAATCGCGCGTATATTCTATCAGCATCAGTCATATTAATTCTCCTTTCTGCTCGATTTTATATGTCTATATCAAACAAACTCACCTTTGTTTTCGTTGTTTCCACTTTCAGTGGAGCACCATCGATATCATCTTCTTTTTGGGCGGGCTCGAACTTAACGGTCTTTATCAAATCCGTAAATGATGCCTGCGGATTATCGCGAAGAATATTAAGAAGAGTTAAGAAATCTCTTATTATTTCACGGGGTGTAATCATTTCCTCGGCTCCCGCCTTGGCGGTTGCCGTTCTTATAAATACTTCTATCTCTCTGTCACTTACAAGAGGGATTTCGGTGCCCTCCTTTTGCATATGAAGCTTGGAGAGTCTTTTAACAAGAGCAAGAAGTTCGTTATCCGAAAGCCTGCGAAGTCTTATGACAGGCGAGGAAAGATTCTGGTATCCAAGCTCCGAATATCTCGAGTCTGTCAAGCGGCTTTTCAATGCGTCGTAAGAAAAGAGTCCGCGTCTTGTATCTTCGAGAAATTGAGGTGTTCCTCCAAATATAACGCCGAGATTTTTAGCCTTTCCTTGCAAGGTATCGTTGAATATTGCAAGGAGCTTTTCGTAGTTTGATTCTCTTGAAATTCTGTTTGGAATCTTATAGAGGTTAACGCACTCGTCAACGAAAAGAATCAAGCCCTTATATCCAAGCTTTACCGAAAGAAGCGCGAAAAGCTTGATGAAGTTATACCAATTATCGTCCTCGATTATGCAGCTGACCTGAAATCCAAGCGCTGCCTTTGCCTCTGTTTTTGTTGCGAATTCACCGCGCAGCCAACGAAGACACGCGCTCTTTTTATCGGAATCCTCGTGCATGGTTGCGGAATAATATTCGCCAAGAACCCTCGCAAAATCAAAGCCGCCAACGTCCCCCTCGAGTTCGGAAAGCGATAGGTATACTTTCTTTTTCAGCTCCGCCTCAAAGCATTCGCTTTCGGGGAACATTCCCTCTCCGACAAGCTCGGTTTTAAGCTTTACAAAGTGCCTTGAGAGAACCGATGAAAGCGCGTTTCCGTCGGGAGACGCCTTGGTTGCCATATTTATCATCAATTCCTTATAGGTTGCAAGGCCCGCTCCGTTTCCGCCCGAAAGTCTTCTTTCGGGAGAGAGGTCGGCATCTGCCGTTATAAATCCGCGCTCAAGGGCGTATCCGCGAATGAGCTGAATCAAGAAGCTTTTTCCGCTTCCGTATCTTCCTATGAGAAAACGGGAAAATGAGCCTCCGTCTTCCACGGAATCAAGATTATCAAGTAAGCTGTTTATTTCCTCGCTTCTGCCTATTGCAATATAGGGCGCTCCGCTTCTCGGAACTACTCCCGCCGAGAGAGATGAAAGCAGGGTTGTGAGTATTCGTTTGGGTATTTTTACCTCGTTATTTTCGTAAGCCAATTTTCGATATCCTCTCTGTAATCTGAAATAACCGTATAGCCATCTCCGATATTTTCAAGGACAACGTCCCCGAAATTATCCGCAAATGCCTCATTAATTTTTTCCGCTATCGCATCGTCAAAGGTGCCAAATCTCTCACAAAGCGCGCGCATACCCGAAAAGTCCTCGGATAACGCCATTCTCAAAAATTCCGCTTCGCTTTCCGAAAGTCCGTAGGAATCCAATGAGCTTTCGCATTCCTCAGGTTGCTCGCACTGCTCTGCACTCGATTCAGAAACATCATTTTCAAGAATCTGCACAGATTCGTCTTGCGATTCCTCGTCCTCGGTAGCGACGAGGCGCGCGGTTGTCTGCCAAGATGCTTTTTCTATTTCGTCCGCTCCGTGAATTGAAAGCTCGCTTGATTCAGCCTCGTATAATTTCTCATATTCGGGACGGAGAGCTCTCATCCTTTCTCTGTTCACTGCGGCAAAAAGCTTTTCAAAATAGGCATCTATTATTGCGGCGTATCCCGCGTCGAAATTTTTAACGGCAAGACGGCTTTTTACGCCGAGAAGCGCACGAAGCTTATTTTCAGTGTATTTAAGCGCAGAGGTGACAAGCTCGCGCACCTCCGGCTCTTCCGCTATTTTTCTGTATTCTACCTTAATTCTGTATTTTATCGGACAAGTAGTGAGTGCAAATCTGAATGCTAGGTCTTCCCTAACTGCCACGGTACCGTTATCCATACCAAATGCATTGGTTTCAAAAAGCTTTTCCAAAAATATTCCCATTGCACCCATAAGGTGCTTTGTGTACGCTTCTTTATTGTCACCGCCCGCATACTTGCCCTTTCGCCAATCATAATCGGAAAGGTATGCAACGAGCGAAGAGACACCGTCTTTTCCAAAGGTTTCGTATGAAGAAAAGTAAAATTCCTTGAATTTGGTTACCGACATTATATCGAAGATAAAATCTCCGATTTGCTCCATAGGAGCACTCAAATTATATACAAGACAAAAGTCCTGCACCCAAAGTGCCATATTGGAATCAATATTCGGGAGAGATTTGCGATAGTTTTTCCAAGCATCGACGAGCAAATCAAGCCCCTTTTGCGCGGGTATGAGGTGAGGCAAATTCAATATTTCATAAACGTAAAGATAGAAATATGAATAGTCGGTTTTTATATATTTTCCGCGACGAAGCATTGTGCGCCAATAAAAGTAATAGTTCTTTTGAGCTTGAGTGAGCTGCGTATACTGCGGCATATATGAATAAAACTGCGCAAATTCGCACTCAGAACCAACGAAATTAAAATAAATCTCCGCAGCTTTCACAAAGTTTGCGTGAAAATCAAACTTATCGGGCACGTGATTAATAACAACCTTTTTTATCAGCGTTTCGTTTGGATAGTATACTGTAGCCTCGCGCTTTTCAACACCCTCATCGGAGTTTGGCTGAATAGTTATTTTAAGGTTATCCGCGGCTGTAGTTTCTTCTCCCGCAACGTTAACGGTTACGGTCTTTTCCTTGGTAGAAAATTTAGAAATAGTCGAAGATTTTTTTGTGGGGACAAGCTTTTCTATATCCCAAAAAGAATCAAGATCTTCCTTACTCGGCATACTGCCCCCTCCTTAAATAATTATCGAATAATATATTTTAACATATTTATCGTTAAATGTCAATTCACAAACCCTAAATTAAAGAAAAAATGAATAATCGCAATATCTCTCGCAAAACCAGCGAAGCATCTAAATGCTTTGATTTCAAATCTAACAAAAAAATAGTATAATTCACCCAAATAAAAAAATAACCACCCTAAATAAAAGGGTGGTTAAATGAGAAGTCTCGCCTAAAAGCCAGAGCGTCTTCTCTGTCAACACGCAGTGCTGTTGCTGCCCCGTTCAGTAGGGCTAGTGGCAAAGTAATTATAACATTGGAGTGAAGAGATGTCAAGCCCTTATCACACCGACTTTGCGTAATATGCCTTATATCTCATTGAGCGCAAGGCGATGCACGCTTCTTTTGCCGCCTCAAAGCTATCAAATACACCGAATACCGCGGGGCCGCTTCCGCTCATTGCCGCACATTTCGCGCCAAGCTCGTACATTTTTTTCTTTATTTCCGCTGCGCCCTTGCAGTTTTTCATTATGGGGGCTTCAAAGGCATTAAAGACGCCGTTTTGAGAAATCTGCCCTTTCAAAAGCGCCGAGATAAGCTCGTCATAATTTTGTGCGCCGCCCGTTTCCACGCTTCCGTCAAAGGCGTTGTAATATTCGTCAAGCGCTTTATATGCTTGCGGAGTTGAAACTCTTTCATTTGCCATTGCAATAACAAAGCTTTCGGATATAGAAACTGCGAGCTTGGTTATTTTTTCTCCGCGCCCCTCGCAAAGTGCTGTTTTTCCATAAAGACAGTATGCAACGTCACTGCCAAGCTCTGCCGCAATTTCCGAAAGTGCTTGCACTGTGAAAAAGCGCGAATATATTTTATTCATACCGCGAAGCACCGCTGCGGCGTCGCTCGAACCGCCCGCAAGCCCTGCGGCAACGGGAATTCTTTTTGCGAGAGTTATACTCACGTCCGCAGTGAGTCCTATTCTTTCAAGAAAAAGATTAGCCGCCCTTACCGCAAGATTTTTATTATCGGTGGGAAGAAACTTATTGCCTATTATATTGAGCTTAACCGTCGTTTGAGGTGCGGGAGAAACGGTAATCGTTACCTCGTCACCAAACATAACAGAGTGCATTACGGTCTTTATTTCGTGAAATCCGTCATCTCGCAGCGAAAGCACATCAAGATAAAGATTTATCTTTGCGTTAGCTTTTTCCTTAACAGTTGCCATATATGACCTCTTAATTTATTTGTTTTATTTTAACATTAATTAAAAATATTGTCAACCCCTCTTGACAAATTAAAAAAATTGTGATAGAATACTATATCGGTTCGGACATTGGTTCGACCCCCCTTGCTGCCGGGTGGCAGCCTAATGACCATAAGGAGGTGTATTTCAATGGAAAAGAAGATTTGTTCTTATGAAACTCTCTTCGCTGTAAGCGGCAATCTCGTTGAAGAAGATAGCAAGGCACTCGTTGAGAAGTTCGTAAATCTCGTAAAGGATAACGCAACTGACGTTACCGTTAACGAGTGGGGCAAGAGAAGACTCGCATATCCTATCAACTACATCACCGAAGGATATTACGTTCTCGTTACCTTTAAGAGCGAACCCAGCTTCCCTCTTGAGCTTGAGCGTGTATTCGGAATCACCGAAGGTGTTCT